>NZ_JACSJL010000015.1:0-5762 GCF_018617075.1 Exiguobacterium sp. s123
ACGAAGCTTGCGCTTCATTCAAAAATGGTAAAACTTATTTTTGCCTCATCGTTCAGTTTTCAAAGTTCGTCTGCCGCTCTTGGCGACTTAAATATCTTACCAAGTGGAGAACGAAAGGTCAACCACTTTTTAAAAATATTTTTTGTTTTCTTCGTCGCTTATCTCGGCGACGTCTATTAATATATCAGTAAAATAATAACCACGCAACCTTTTTTGTTAAAAAGATTAGAGAAATATATAAAAACTTCATTTGTTCAACTAAAACGATTTTTTTCTTTCATTATATAGGACTAAAAATAAAGAAGGCGCGCCATTGGCGTCGCCTTAAGAACGAAGAGACGATAACGAAACATTTCGCTTCTTTGCTTCTTTCAAATAGAAGAAGTAGAGAGCTTCCGCTTGCTTCACTTGAGCAGCTAGCTCTCCCGTGTCCTCTATGCTGACTTCAAGCATCCGACGTTTCGATTCAAACTTAGCCTTAGCTTCTAGCAGCTCAGTCAGTAGTCGTTGATCATAATCATCTCTTAACGACTTACGAAACCATTTCATAGCTCTCTTCTACCTTCCATCGCCCGAGATAGTGTCACTTCATCCGCATACTCCAAGTCTCCACCGACTGGTAGACCATGGGCGAGACGCGTCACGCGAATGCCTGTCGGTTTGAGTAGTCTCGATAAATACATCGAAGTCGCTTCCCCTTCAATGTTCGGGTTGGTCGCTAAAATCACTTCTTGAATCGACTCGTTCTCTTGTAAACGTGTCAGCAAACTTGAAACATTAATATCCTCTGGACCAATCCCTTCCATTGGACTAATGGCTCCATGAAGAACATGATACTTCCCTCTGTACTCCCGCATCTTCTCCATAGCAATCACGTCTCTTGAGTCTTGAACCACACAAACTACCGTTTCATCCCGATGTGAGTCTTTGCAGATTGCACACGGGTCAATATCCGTGATGTGACCACATACGGTACAATACTTTATGTCACGTTTCGCACTCACAAGAGATTTCGCGAACGTCAACACATCATCTTCTTCCATATCTAATACATGGAATGCTAAACGTACCGCAGTTTTCGGTCCAATCCCAGGTAACTTCGTAAAACTCTCAATCAATCGTCCAATGGCTTCAGGGTATTGCAACTCGCATCGATCCTTTCTTCACTTAAAAGCCTGGGAGGTTCATCCCTTGTGTGAAACGTCCCATCTTATCATTCACAAGCTGATCCGCTTGTTTCATTGCATCATTGATTGCTGCTAAGACGAGATCTTGTAACATATCCACATCGTCCGGATCGACAACGTCTTCCGCAATAATGACATCTAAGACTTCTTTATGACCGCTGACGACAACTTTCACCATGCCGCCTCCCGCAGTTCCTTCAACCGATAACTCTTTTAATTCCTCTTGAGCTTTCGCCATATCTTTTTGCATCTTTTGCATCTGTTTCATCATGTTGTTCATGTTTCCCATTCCACGCATTCAGAGCGCCTCCCTTATGTTTCCTCGATTTCAACGACATCGCCAAAACGTTCCATCGCCTGTGCGACTAGCGGATCCTCGGTTTCCGGCTCTTCGACTTGTTCCGTTCGTTCTGCCTGTTTTTGAAGGATGAACTCATTTTTTAGTTCATTCCAATCCGTCTCAAGCACCGCCATGATTTCGCGACGAATCCCCGTCACTTCGAATAACGCCTGTTCAATCACATCGCGCGTACGACCATTCGAACTCACTTGCTCATAGTGCCATGTCATTCCATCTTTAAATTGTACCAGTAAGGTGTCACTTGCACAAAGGACAGCTTCACTTTCATAGAAGAGAGCGAAAATCGGACCGTCTTGTATCCGAATATTCGTCATGATATCTCCCCAGCTGTCGCGAATCGCATTCAAATGCTGCCGTTCGGCCCGTTGCAAGAGTTGGCGAATCCGTTCTTTCGGCACCCGGATTTGTGTCCGTTTCGGAGCAGACTTCGGCTTTTCTGCTTCTCCACCTGTCACGACAACACCATTCTTCTTCACTTCATTTAATTCACGGCTCAGTTCACGCACTTGATCTTGTAGTTGTGTCATTTGCTCACTGATCGTCCGACCTTGTTCCGCGATCCGGATGAATGTTAACTCCACCAACACTTTCGGATGGTTAGATAACCTCATCTGCTGTTGGCAATCATTGAGCTCTTCAATCACCTGGAACAATTCATCCGTCGAAGTCGCTTCGACGAACTGACGAAACTCTTCAGTCGGACGAGCACGTTCCAATAAGTCAGCTGCTTGTGGAGATGCTTTCAAGAGTAACGCATCCCGATGAACGAACACTAAATCTTCGATGAAACGTTTCAAGTCCTTCCCTTCACGTAACATCAATTCAAGCGTACTCAAAATGGCATTTAACTCTTTTCGCTGGAGACCATACGCCATGTCGAGCAACGTTTCATCCGTCACGGCACCCGTGACTTCTAACACCGCTTCTTCCGTCAACCGCCCATCACTGAATGCGAGCGCCTGATCAAGTAAGCTAAGGGCATCTCGCATCCCGCCATCGGCAGCACGTGCGATGAGTTTCAACGCTTCCGGGTCATAGTCATGGTCTTGGTCGTTTAAAATATAGGCCATCCGCGTTTGCAATTGACTCACTTCATGCCGTTTGACATCAAATCGCTGACAGCGGGAAATGATCGTGGCCGGAATTTTATGTGGTTCTGTCGTGGCCAAGATGAATATCGCATGTGCCGGTGGTTCCTCAAGCGTCTTTAACAACGCGTTGAATGCACCGGTCGATAACATATGCACTTCATCAATGATGTATACTTTGTAACGCCCTTGGGACGGCGGATATTTGACTTTGTCTCGAATCTCCCGAATTTCGTCAACCCCGTTGTTCGATGCGGCATCAATTTCAAACACGTCGGGACTCGTCCCTTCCGTGATGGCGATACACGTCGGACAGGTGTTACATGGTTCACGTGTCGGCGCGCTTTCACAGTTGATTGCCTTGGCAATGATTTTCGCCAAACTCGTCTTCCCCGTTCCACGCGGGCCAGAAAACAGGTACGCATGTGACATCCGCTCCTCTAACAGAGCGTTTTGAATCGTACGTGTGATATGGACTTGACCGACGACCTCTTGAAACGATTGAGGTCGATATACACGATATAACGCTTGATACGCCATGAGTTCGCCTCCTTCCTTACTGTTCTTCTCTATCTCATCATACAAAAAAATCTACAGCCCGGGGGCCATAGATTGAAGTTATAAAATAAATCTGCCGCGCACCGATTTCTGAAAGCACGTCAACATGCGTTACTCATGCAGTTTGCTCAGCCCAAGCACCCCTGCGGCACACGGTACGTCACCACTTAAGGCTGCTTCCTTCCGGACCTGACCTGGTTCATGGGTGACCGTTGCGCAGGACTCAGACGTCAACGCCACTTACATAAGGCAGACCACACCAGCGCACTCCCTCGAATCGGGATTCAGTCTCGCTACAGCGGATTGCGAGTGACAGGGCACCGCTACCTCCCCACCTAGCACGGCAAATGGGTAAATGAAATTAGGCACTATCTCGAGTGCTATTACATTATACTGTTTAATCGATTGGGTTGCAACCTCTCTGATTGAGTCGTTCTTGTTTCTTCCTTTCTCGAAGCGCTCGGAAGAAATCTGTTAGGAGCTGTCCACATTCTTCTGCTAAAACATTTTCTGTCACTTCGGCTTGGTGATTGAACCGCTCATCCTGCACCAAGTTCATCAACGTCCCACAACATCCACCTTTCGGGTCGTGGGCACCGAAAATGACACGTTTCACGCGAGACAACACGATTGCGCCCGCACACATCGGGCACGGTTCAAGGGTAACGTATAGTTCGCAGTCTTCTAATCGCCAATTCTCTAGTGTCTCATTGGCCGTTTCAATCGCAATCATCTCGGCATGTGCTGCCGCCAATCGATCCGTCTCACGACGATTGTGCCCGGTTGCGATCACCTGGTCTCCCTTCACGATCACACAACCAATCGGCACCTCGCCGATGGCTTCTGCTTTCTTTGCTTCTTCGATGGCCAATTGCATAAATCGTTCATCACGTTCCATCGATTCACCTCATTTCTTATTTAAAACTATGAAAAAAAATGAAAATCAAATCCCTCGCCATATCGCTCGTATTGTGTGCTAGAATGGAACTTGCACTTTGGATAATGGAGGATGACATCATATGTTTATAACGGTAGAAGGACCGATTGGTGTCGGGAAAACATCACTGGCCCATATCATCAGTCAGCATTTCTCGATGCAGATGCTGAATGAAATTGTAGAAGAGAACCCATTTCTCGGCAAGTTTTATGAAGATATCGAAGAATGGAGTTTCCAAACGGAAATGTTCTTCTTGTGCAATCGATTCAAGCAGTTGGATGATATTCACAAACACCACTTGAGTCAGCAACAATCCGTCGTTTCGGACTATCATATTTTCAAAAACTTGATTTTTGCTCACCGTTCGCTGAAACCGGCACACTTGAACAAGTACGAGCAGATTTATAAGATTTTGACACATGATATGCCGAAACCTGATGTCGTCATTTACTTACATGCCAGCATTGAGACATTAATGAAACGAGTCGCCTTGCGTGGACGTGAAGTGGAAGAGAATATGTCTCGTGATTACCTCGAACAACTTGCTCACGACTATGAGACGTTTGTTGAATCGTATCGCGCGGCCCATCCAGAAGTGAAGATTCTCTCGTTCAGTGGGGATGAACTCGACTTTGTACACAATCCGGACGACTTGACTCATGTCCTAAAAACGATTGAGCGTGAATTAGAATTAACTAAAGGAGCCCAAATAAAATGAAGCTGATTGATAAATATAACATCCCGAACGATACAATCATTACAATCGGTGGAATGGTTGGGATCGGGAAATCAACGATCACCAATTCGTTAGCCGATGCATTGAATTTCCGAACGTCTCTCGAAAAAGTAGATACCAACCCTTACCTCGATAAATTCTATCATGATTTCGAACGTTGGAGCTTCCATCTTCAAATTTACTTCTTGGCAGAACGTTTTAAAGAACAGAAGAAAATCTTCCAATACGGTGGCGGCTTCATCCAAGATCGTTCAATCTATGAAGATACAGGCATCTTCGCCAAGATGCACTATGAAAAAGGGACGATGTCACCAACAGACTACGAAACGTATTCTAGTTTGTTCGAGGCAATGGTGTTGACACCGTTCTTCCCGCACCCGGATCTATTAATCTATCTCGAAGGTTCGTTCGAACAAGTACTCGAACGCATTCAGATGCGCGGTCGCGAGATGGAGCAGCAAACACCAATCGCTTATTGGGAAGAAATGTACGCCCGCTACACAGAATGGATCAACAACTTCAACCTGTGTCCGGTATTGCGTCTCTCGATTGAAGAGTACGACCTCATCAACGACCCTGATTCAGTTGAACTCATTCTTGAGAAAATCGAAAAGCAACTCACGATTGCGCGCGAAGCAAAAGTGAGATAATCAATAGAAGGATTGCGCCAACGACAGCGTGATCCTTCTTTTTTGTGCATAAAAAAATCCACAGCGCTTATGTCTGTGGATACAAAAAATGCATCTGCCTCTGCAGATGCCCGATTGAAAGCGGAGTTGGTGGGATTCGAACCCACGCGAGCCTTGCGACTCCTAACGGATTTCGAGTCCGTCCCCTTCAGCCGGACTTGGGTACAACTCCAGGCCTAAAAAAGTGTAAAAAAAAGAAAGTGGAG
>NZ_JACSJL010000015.1:5862-18289 GCF_018617075.1 Exiguobacterium sp. s123
GAGGTGGTGGGATTCGAACCCACGCAGGCTGTTACACCCCTGACGGTTTTCAAGACCGTTCCCTTAAACCACTTGGGTACACCTCCAAAAGATATAAAATTGTGTGAGCCTCCAAAAAAGAAATGGAGGAGGTGGTGGGATTCGAACCCACGCAGGCTGTTACACCCCTGACGGTTTTCAAGACCGTTCCCTTAAACCACTTGGGTACACCTCCAAAGCTCATATGCAATTCGTGAGCAACAGTGTCGCTCGACATGATTTATAGTACCAACTGAAGAGACAGATGTCAAACCCTTTTGTGAAAAAACATTAAAAAAATTAAGCAGCCTCAAAATCGAGGCTGCTCAAGCGTTTAATTCGGCATTTCAATCTTTTCTTTCCCACCCATGTAAGGACGAAGAACTTCTGGAATCACGACCGATCCATCCGCTTGTTGATAATTTTCTAGAATCGCTGCGACCGTCCGTCCGACCGCTAGACCTGAACCGTTCAACGTATGCACGAACTCAGGTTTCGCATTGGCGTCACGACGGAAACGAATTCCCGCACGACGCGCTTGGAAATCTTCAAAGTTTGAGCAAGACGAGATTTCACGATATACCCCTTGTGCCGGCATCCATACTTCAATATCGTATTTTTTCGCGGCAGTGAATCCGAGATCTGCCGTACACATGCTGAGCACTTGATACGGAAGACCGAGACGTTTCAATACTTCTTCGGCATGACCTGTCAACAACTCCAATTGCTCATAAGACTCTTCCGGTTTTACGAAGCGGACGAGCTCGACTTTATTGAATTGGTGTTGACGGATCAACCCACGCGTGTCACGTCCCGCTGACCCAGCTTCAGAACGGAAGTTTGCGCTATATGCTGTATACGCGATTGGAAGTTGTGTCTCCGGAAGAATTTCTTCACGGTGCATGTTCGTGACCGGTACTTCAGCCGTCGGAACGAGGAAGTAGTTCGTATCCGCTACTTTAAATGCATCCTCTTCAAACTTAGGAAGCTGACCCGTTCCTGTCATTGAATCACGATTGACCATGTAAGGAGGTAACACTTCAGCGTACCCATGCTCATCTGAATGAAGGTCCATCATAAAGTTGATCAGGGCACGTTCTAGGCGAGCGCCTAATCCTTTATAGAAGACGAAGCGGCTACCCGTTACTTTTCCAGCGCGCTCGACATCGACGATTTGAAGGTCTTCCATCACGTTCCAATGTTGCTTGGGCTCGAAATCAAACTCGGGCTTTGTCCCGATTTCGCGAATCGTCACGTTGTCGTCTTCCGTTTCGCCGATTGGTGTTGATTCGTGCGGGATATTTGGGATGCTGAGTAAGATCAAGTTGAGTTCTGCCTCAACTTCGCGTAACTCTTCGTCCAACAGTTTGATTTCATCTCCGAGGCGACGTGTCTCTAAGATCGGGCCTTCGGCATCTTCTTTGTTCCGCTTCAATTCAGCGATCTGTTTTGTCGCTTCGTTGCGCTTCGCTTTCTTCACTTCCACTTCGTTGATCAAGTCACGACGTTTCTCCTCTAGTTGTGGGAAGCGGTCAAGTGCACTCAAGTCTTCCCCCCGGTGAGCTAACTTTTCTTTGATTCCTTCAAAATCCTGTCGCAAACGTTTAATGTCTAACATTGCTATTCCTCCTTTTTCATATAAAAAAGGTGGCACGTCCCTTTCCCGTAGGAAAGGGACGAACCACCTTGGATCCGCGTTGCCACCCTCGTTGCCCAAATGTTTGAGCCACTCGATGCACGTAACGTGTGCGAACGTGACTTGTTTCCAAGTCAATGCTCCGAGGCCGATTCGGTCACGTCATCTCACTAGTTTGCACCAACCACTAGCTCTCTGTCAGTAGACGTACGTAACGTACTTATTCTCATCATCGCATCTGTCATTGAATTAATCTTACTTTACAACATCTCAACTTGTTCGACAAGACTGATTTTTCCAAGTGCGAGTCGGATTTGATCGAGGAAATCCAAAAAAGCTCGCGTTATTCTCGTCAAGAACGAGGCGGTATCGACCGACTCCGCTGTAACAAGTGCCATCTTAGGAGGAGCCTCTCCCTCTAAATAGCGTACGTTCTCCGAAGAATCGATGGTGACCATGCCTGCCTGTGTGTCAGCCTTAATCGGAGCCTCTAAATCAAGCAGATCATATTCGGGCTCCGGTACGGGTCTTCCTTTTTCAACCAACACCTCAAAGTCGTTCGTCGTTCGGACCGCGACTTGCTCTTCCTCGCCTTGAGAGACCGTTGCCATCTTGGAGATTGTCTCCCCCATCCGCAAGATTGGGGTCATGACGAAATCCGCATAAGCATAATCATGTAGCGCTTTCGTTGCTGCATAACGTTCCTCGTCCGATGTTGCACCGAGGACGACCGACAAAACGGTACGCCCATCCCGTGTGGATACGCCGATGAAACAATATCCCGCCTCATTCGTCGTGCCTGTCTTGAAGCCGAGCATTCCCGGATAAGCGAGGTCACGATTAGCGAGCATGCGATTCGTCGCATCAAATCGAACACCGTCGACGTCCACGTATGCCCGCTTCGTCACGTCGAGCACTTCCGGATACGTCGTCAAATACGCGATCGCGAGCTTCATCAAGTCCTTAGCAGACGTCAAGTTGTCTCCTGGTAGGCCAGCGGATTCAGAATCGAGTCCTGAGGCGTTCGCGAACGTCGTCTGCGTCATCCCGAGTTCATCAGCCCGGCGATTCATCTCTTTGACGAATGCCTCTTCCGAACCGGATACGGCCTCCCCGAGCGTTACGGCCGCTTCATTCGCTGAACGAATCAACGCGGCATCGTATAATTCTTTGACGGTATATGGTTTATTTAACAACGGGATTCGTGCCAACCCCGGCTTTCTCGTCAACGCCAAAGCAGCATCGCTCGGTGTGATTTCTTGTGTCCAACTGAGTTTCCCTGCCTGAATCGCCTCACGCGTCAAAAATGCAGTCATCAGCTTCGTGATTGAAGCCGGCTGAAGCATCGAATCTTCTTGTTTGGCAAATAGAACTTGTCCTGTCGTCACGTCTACAAGCATCGCGCTTGCTGCATCCACTTTCGGAGCGGCCGCAGAGGCAGCCGATGGCAAGATGGTCTGCATGACGAATACGACTGTGAGCAATATGATGAAATAACGAGCCTTCACATCGTTTCCCCTTTCTGTACGCTTCTTTGTTCAGTGTAACAAAAAATAAGTTTGAAGGACCCCCTTTTTGCGAGGTCCTTCAAACTTATACATGTTGACTCTGATTCGCTTTGACCATCTCGATAAAATAGCGATGTAACGAGAGGTCATCCGTCAATTCGGGGTGGAACGAGCAAGCAAGATACTGATTGTAACGGACCGCCACAATCGCTTCCTCGACTTCAGCGAGCACATCTACTTCTGGTTCAACGCGCGCAACTTGTGGGGCACGAATGAAGACCGCTTCGACTGGCTCATCGATTCCTTTCACTGGAAGGTCGACTTCAAAACTGTCGACCTGACGTCCGAACGCATTGCGTTTCACTGTCATCGGGATTTTCTTCAAGTGGGCGTCATACCCTTCGACTTCGTTCGCGAGAAGAATCATGCCGGCACATGTGCCGAACATCGGTAACGTTTCCATCTCTCGAAGTGGTTCGAGCAGACCGTAACGGTCGAGTAATCGCCGCATCGCCGTACTCTCTCCCCCTGGTAACACGAGTCCGTCAATCGCTTGCAAGTCTTCTAGCGAGCGGACTACAACGGTTTGGGCACCGAGCGCTTCCAGCATGCGAACATGCTCCCGAATCGCGCCTTGCATCCCTAATACGCCAATCGTCACCATCTTACCAGCCTCGTGGTGCCATGAGTTCTTCTTCTTTGAGTGTGCGGACATCGAGTCCTTTCATCGCCTCACCCAATCCTTTTGACAAGTGTGCGATTCGCTCATAGTCATCGTGATACGTTGTTGCTTCTACAATGGCACGTGCAAATTTTTCTGGGTTCTCTGCTTTGAAAATACCAGATCCGACAAAGACTCCATCTGCCCCGAGGTGCATCATCAAGGCAGCATCCGCTGGTGTCGCGATTCCACCTGCTGCGAAGTTTACGACCGGCAGACGGCCCGCTTCACGGATTTGCATCAATACTTCAAACGGTGCACCGAGGTCGCGCGCCTCTGTCATGACCTCATCCACACTCATCGACAAGAGACGTTTCACTTGCGCTTGGACTGTACGCATATGACGAACCGCTTCGACGATGTTCCCTGTTCCTGGCTCCCCTTTTGTACGAATCATCGCTGCCCCTTCACCGATACGGCGGGCTGCTTCACCGAGGTCGCGTGCTCCACATACGAACGGCGCCGTGTAGTCGCGCTTGTACAAGTGGAACTCTTCGTCGGCTGGTGTCAAAACTTCGCTCTCGTCAATGAAGTCGACCCCCATTGACTCGAGGACGCGTGCTTCAGCGATGTGCCCGATCCGGCATTTTGCCATAACCGGTACAGATACTGCCCCCATGACGTCTTCAATGATTGTCGGGTCAGCCATACGGGCAACGCCACCCATTTTACGGATATCTGATGGTACACGTTCGAGCGCCATAACAGCCACAGCACCGGCAGCCTCAGCAATCTTCGCCTGTTCGGCGTTGATGACGTCCATGATGACGCCACCTTTTTGCATTTCTGCCATCCCACGTTTTACTTTATCTGTCCCTACTTGTCTCTTTTCCATTGAAATCCCTCCATTGGTTCGTGTTCTACTTGCTAGTATAAGTTGTATTGACTATATTAAAAGTGTCAGTTTCTTATTATTTAAAGTGGTCAGTTTAAATAAAGGACTCCATTTCATCTATCCCGAACCTGTTGAAGTATAAAGGAGGAATACGTATGTTAAACCGTGATTCGTTTGATGGGGGTCATCGTGCCTCATTTGGTACACCCGGGATTGTCTCTTTCATCATTATTCTTGGGTTTATACTCTACTTCTTTTTTGGTTCGTAAAGAAAGGAACGTCACACCATGGATATGCTTACCTTATCGCTTGATCAAGAATCGTCCATCCCGCTTTACGAGCAATTGTATAAGCACATTCGGGATGCCATCCTCGACGATACGTTAAAGACAGGAACCAAATTACCTTCAAAGCGTAAGCTCTCTCAATTTTTAGATGTCTCGCAGACCACGGTCGAGTTCGCGTATGCCCAGTTACTCGCCGAAGGATACATCGAGTCCATTCCTCGAAAAGGATTTTATGTGTTACCTCAAGAGGAACTGTACGTCCGGCGCTCGAGTAGTACCATCACACCAGCCCCTCAGCGAAAGACATATGATTATGATGTTTCCCCGAGTCAAATCGACACGACTGCCTTCCCGTTTGAACGATGGAAGCGACATATCAAACATGTCGTCGATGACGTGAATCATGAATTACTTGCGTTAGGTTCTGTTCAAGGAGATCTAGAATTACGCCAAGAAATCGCCACATATCTTTATCACTCCCGCGGCGTACAGTGCTCACCAGAACAGATCATCGTCGGCTCCGGAACGGAACAGCTGTTGCCACAGCTCTTGAATCTCTTACCTGACTCGTCTATCTTCGGAATCGAAGACCCTGGCTATCCGCTCACGCGCCTGTTGTTCGAGCAACAAGGACGCACATCGATTCCTATTCCCGTAGACGATAGTGGTGTTTGTGTGAATGAACTCGAGCGTCATGCAATCGATGCACTATATGTCACACCTGCTCATCAATTTCCGACAGGGACCGTCCTGTCTGTCAGTCGAAGGCAACGTTTGTTAAATTGGGCACTCGTCCATCAGACGTATATCATCGAAGACGATTACGACAGCGAGTTTCGCTATAGCGGCAAGCCGATTCCGTCACTGCAGAGCATGGACCCGAATGAACGGGTTATCTATATCAGTACGTTTTCAAAATCCCTCATGCCATCCTTACGCATCGGTTATATGGTCTTACCGACACCTTTATTAAACCGTTATCGGGAACGACACCAGTATTTCACCTGTAGCGTTCCCCGGTTCGAACAACAAACGTTGGCTCTATTCATGTCGAGCGGTGACTTTGAAAAGCATTTGAACCGGATGCGAAAAATATACCGTCGTAAGTTAGAAAGTGTCCTCGCTGCCTTCCGACCATTCGAACCGACCGTCACCGTGACCGGAGCAAGTGCCGGATTGCACGTCGTGTTGACCATCGCGACCGAGCGAACAGAACAAGAATTGAAGCGGTCCGCCGAATCCGCCGGAATCGCCATTAAATCCATGAACGACTATCGCATCGTGCATCCGGACTCCCACAAGCAATTTCTATTCGGGTTTGCGCATTTGCCGGAGTCGACTTTACCTGACGTGATCGTTCAGTTAATGCTTGCGTGGGAAGTTTCAAAAGGAGGGAAGTCATGAATCGACGTATCCGGTGGCTCATCGGACTTTTACTCATTGGGAGCGGCATCCTCTTTTTGACGAGTCCGATTTGGAAAAATGCCATTGCCAGTTCGACGAGTGAATACGTGGTGGAACAGATGAAATTTCAAGAAGAGAGCGAATTTGATCCAAGTTATGATTTCAAAGCCGTCAGTCCACTCTCTGTATCGGACGTCCTACAAGCGCGCAATCGGTTTCATAATTTGCCGACAATCGGCGTGATTTCAATTCCCGATGTCTCACTGAAACTTCCCATCATGAAAGGATTGGACAATGAAAGTCTCGCGGTAGGCGCCGGAACGATGCATCCTGAACAAGAGATGGGCAAAGGGAACTATGCGCTCGCCGGCCACTATTTACAACGAGCGACCGCTCTATTCGGACCGCTCCATGAAATCGAGGTCGGTGCGACGATCTACCTTCAGGATGAAGCGCAAACGTACGAGTACGTAGTCACTTCGCTTGAAACCGTCTCTCCTGAACGAGTCGATGTATTAGATGACACCTCAACCCCAACCATCACGTTAATCACGTGTACGTTCGATACGACAGAGCGCCTGATTGTAAAAGGAAAGCTCGTCGCTCCATCCTCTTGACCGCTTCTCCTTTCAAAATAGGAGAGGCGGTTTATTATTTTTGCAAAAACATATTGTGAGCGCTTTCAAATTCCGCTAAACTATTTTTGAAAACGTTTGCATAAAAGTGTGCAAATATATTTGACAGGAAGAGGTGCCTCATGAAAAAAACAACCGCTCGTCAGGCTTCGACGCTGATCCTTTCCGGAGCATTACTCATTCAAGCCGGTGTCCCGATGAACGCATTGGCCGAACCGACTACGATGACGATTGATGGATCGAAAACAGACTGGACTTCAACCCCAGCCCTTGCGACTTCCCCGGCTACGGGTTGGCAAGGATTTGATGTCGGTGATTTATACATACAAAACGATGCTCAACATCTTTATTTTTACGTAGATGCGAACAATGTCCCGAATTGGGGCGACAACGGACAATACATTAACATCGCCCTTCAAATTAACGATGAAGATTCTGGCGTCTCTGAAAATCCACTCGGATACCCATTCGACTTTACAGGCGTCGACAAGGCACCTCAATATCATGTTCTCGTTCGTGTCGATGGCGATCAAAAAGTCAAAGAGGCCGCCCTTTATAAGGCCGGACAGGATACCCCACTCTTACAATTGAACCAATTGAACGGTGCGGCTTTCGCAGTGGACCGGACGAAAGGATTCGAAGGAAAGATTCCATTATCCTTACTCGGGCTAAACAATGGAGACCAAGTTCGTGCCTTGACTGTATTGAGCGGCAATAATGCAGGAGAGCATGGTGCGTTCGATACGATTCCAAGTAACGCGGCCAACCAACTGGCGAACAGCTGGAACGTCGCTGCTACTCCGTCGACGCAATCCGTATATAGTGCCCCGTTCACGTTAAATGGGGTGGAGACGATTGATCAGCTTGAGGTCGTTTCGGTGACCCCGGCTTCATCCTCGATCGACGTGGATGTGTCTGCCCCAATCACATGGACGTTCAACGAACCGATCCGTCTCGATACTGAAGCAGTCACGCTACAACAAGGAGAAACGCAGATCCCGGTCGACGTGACAATGAACGGTTCGACCGTGACACTTCAGCCGAAAGAGGCACTCGCCCTCGATACGTCCTATACGGCGAAAATCCCAGCGGACGCAGTGACCGGGACGATTTCGAACACGTCACTCCCTGCCTTGACGACTTCGTTCAAAACGGCAACCAAGCTCGCTGATCCGTGGGAAACGACTCGTTATATCGAGATGAAATATGTCCGCTCGGATGGAGATTATACGGATTGGAACTTGTGGACGTGGAGCACCGGCAAAAAAGACGGCCAAGTTGATCCATATCGTATCACGGAGGACGGTGCCATCTTCCGAATTCCCGTCGGTCAAGACGCCACCAAAGTCGGATTTGTGATCCGAAAAGGAACGGACTGGGCTGTGAAGGACGCATACGGAGAAGACAGATATGTCACGCTTGGAGAAGACCGTGTCACGAAGGTCCGCGTCGAAAGCGGTAAAGGGACTTTCCATCAAGTTCCGACGATTAACGGACCGGTGTACGGTACAGACGGGATCAGTTTCTTCTATCGCGATGTAGCACTCTATGAATCCGGAAAAATGAGTGAAATTGAGCAGGTCGCACTCAAAATCAATGGTGAAACTTATCCGATGACGTATGAGGCTGAAAACGAATGGTTCCGTCACACCGTGCGCTTGCCTGAAGGCGTTCATGATTACACGTATCTCGTCACAAAAGACGGGGTGACGACTGAAGTGAAGGATCCGTACTTTGAGTCTTCTCAAATCGAGTATCGCCAACCGCCCGTTAAACTCACTTCTTCAGTCAGTCCAAAAGCGATTAGTTCCCGCGAAAATGCCGTCCTACGGGTGAAACCAACTTTACCGAAGGGCGTGACGCTTCGTGAACTCTACATCGATGCACGACCTCTCGGTGGACCCGCTAAGTTGCACATCGACCGTGCATTGAATGCACAAACCATTGCGGTGAAAGATACGGTCAAACCAGGAAACAAGACGCTCTCTGTCACAGCCGTCGACCAATATGGAAATGTCCATCGCTCGAAGACTACCATCCGTGTCGTTCCGAAATCGATGAAAGAGAAACAAGCCTTTGATTGGGATGAGGCACGAATCTACTTCATGCTGACCGACCGTTTCTATAACGGGGACGTGTCCAATGACAATCCGAACCGTGAGTACTACGACAAAGACCATCCGGAATCATACCACGGAGGGGATTTTGCGGGCGTCACGAAAAAGCTCGATTATCTAGATGACTTAGGCATCAATACGATCTGGATCACACCGATTGTGGATAACATCGATTGGGATTTGCGTTATGGGAAAGACGGATCTCAATATGGCTATCACGGATACTGGGCGAAAAACTTTGAAAAACTTGATGAACATCTTGGAGATATGGCCGCATTCCATAAACTCATTGACGAGGCGCATAAGCGTGGCATCAAAATCATGGTCGATGTCGTCTTGAACCATCCAGGCTATGGCATGGAACCAGGTGCAAGTTCAGACGTCACGAATTTCCCGACGAATGCGGAACGCCAAGTATTCGATGGCATGATTCGTGAGAATCCGGTTGACGGGGATGATCTCAGAATGTCCTTGTCCGGTCTTCCTGATTTCAAGACAGAGGAAGCGGCCGTGCGGGAGCAATTGGTCAAATGGCAGACCGATTGGATCAAACGTTCGAAAACGAAAAAAGGAAACACGATTGACTATTTCCGTGTCGATACGGTCAAACATGTGGATTCAACGACGTGGAAGTCATTCAAAAATGAGCTGACAACAATCAAACCAGATTTCAAACTCATCGGTGAACACTATGGTGCCAGCATCAACAACACAGGCGGCTATTTGAGAAGTGGTCAAATGGATTCCTTGCTCGACTTCGATTTTAAATACCAGGCCGAGCGATTCGTAAACGGCAACATTGAAGATGTAGAAAAAGCGCTTCAATACCGGAATAACCAATTATCGAATGAAGCAACACTTGGACAATTCTTAAGTAGCCATGACGAAGATGGATTCCTCGTCTCGCGTGCAGGTGGAGACACAGGCAAGCAAATGGTCGCTGCTGCCCTTCAGATTACGGCCAAAGGTCAACCGGTCATCTATTACGGAGAAGAGGTCGGACAATCTGGTAAACATGCAGGGGATATGGACAAAGGTGAATTTAACGAGAACCGCTATGACTTCGACTGGTCACGTGTCAAAGGGGAAGGGAAAGCGATGCATACGCATTACCAGAAACTATTGAATATCCGTGCAGACTATTCTCACGTATTCAGTAAAGGAACGCGTTCATCCGTCGCTGTGAATGCTACTTCTGGTTATTCGATCTTTGAGCGGGCCTACGGCAAACAGTCTGTTCTTGTCGGATTGAACACGAAAGAAAAAGCGCAAACCGTTTCATTTAAGACGTCGTACAAGGCGAAGACCGTTTTGATTGACCGCTATAGCGGCAAGTCATACACGGTTCAAAAAGACGGGAAGGTGACCGTCTCACTTCCTGCACAAGATCAAGGAGGAACTGTCATTTTAGTCGAGAAACGCAAATAAAGAACCGCCATCCTGAGTGAACAGGATGGCGGTTTTTCATTAACGTGAATAGTTTGGTGCTTCTTTTGTGATGTTGACATCGTGTGGGTGGCTCTCTTGGAGTCCAGCACCTGTCATACGAATGAACTGTGTATCTTCACGAAGGGCACGAATGTCGGCAGCGCCGCAATACCCCATACCTGAACGAAGACCACCGATCAATTGATAGACCGTGTCAGCCAGTTCACCGCGATACGCGACGCGACCTTCGATACCTTCTGGAACGAACTTTTTGTCTGCTTCCTGGAAGTAACGGTCTTGGCTTCCGCGTTTCATCGATGCTTCCGATCCCATACCACGGTACGTCTTGAATTGACGACCTTGGTAGATTTCCATCTCACCTGGGCTCTCTTTCACACCTGCGAGCAAGCTTCCGAGCATGACTGCGTTGGCTCCTGCGGCAATCGCTTTGACGATATCACCAGAGTACTTGATTCCACCGTCAGCGATGACTGAGACACCGTGCTCTTTCGCTTCTGTCACACAGTCATAAACTGCTGTGATTTGCGGAACACCGACACCTGCGACGACACGTGTCGTACAGATCGAGCCTGGTCCAATCCCAACTTTAATGACGGATGCTCCTGCTTCAATCAATGCACGTGTCGCTTCTGCTGTCGCCACGTTCCCTGCGATAATTGGAAGAGATGGGAACATATCACGTAATTCACGAACCTTTTCAAGTACGCCAGCTGAGTGACCGTGTGCCGTATCGATGACTAGTGCATCCACACCTGCTTCAACCAACACTTGAGCACGTGAGGCCGCGTCTTTCGTCACACCGACTGCAGCTGCGACAAGAAGACGACCTTGCTTATCTTTTGCTGCGTTCGGGAACTGTTCGACCTTCTCGATATCTTTCGTCGTAATGAGACCTTTCAATACGCCGTTCTCATCGACAAGTGGAAGTTTCTCGATACGATGTTGATGAAGGATACGTTCAGCTTCTTCAAGCGATGTACCCACTTTTGCTGTGATGAGATTCTCTGTCGTCATGACATCTTTGATTACCGTCGAATAGTCTTTGATGAAGCGAAGATCACGATTCGTTAAAATACCGATCAATTGACGCTCTTCTTCTGAGTTGACGATTGGAACGCCCGAAATACGGTATTTACTCATCAAGTATTCTGCATCATATACTTGACGGTCTGGAGTTAAATAGAACGGGTTTGTGATGACACCATTTTCTGAGCGCTTTACGCGATCGACGTGCTCAGCCTGCATTTCCATCGACATGTTCTTGTGAATGACACCTAAACCACCTTGACGGGCCATAGCGATCGCCATTGGGGCTTCAGTGACAGTATCCATACCGGCACTGATGATTGGAATATTTAATTCGAGTCCTTCACAGAGCTTCGTGCTTAAATCAACGTCACGTGGTAAAACATTTGAAAACCGTGGTACGAGTAATACATCATCAAATGTTAAACCTTCTTTTGCAAACTTATTTTCCCACATAAAAATTGATGGCCCCTTTCTCGTTCTACCTACATCTTTGTTTCGAAATATTTCTGTAATGGTAACAGGTATAACGCAAAAGTGCAATTCAATTCCCGATGTTCAGAAAGTTCAGAATTGTGTTCATTGGCTTAAATTATATGCAAATTGTTCGGAATTTCATTGTATGGATCAGTAGATCTTGGAGTTCGGTTTCATTATGAACGTAAAAAAACGACCGAGCGTATGCTCAGTCGTCCTGCGTTGTTGCCTGGCAACGTCCTATCCTCACAGGGGGAGATCCCCCAACTACTTTCGGCGCTGAGACGCTTAACTTCCGTGTTCGGCATGGGAAC
>NZ_JACSJL010000016.1:1715-4749 GCF_018617075.1 Exiguobacterium sp. s123
TTGTTCCTTGAAAACTGAAGATTCATCAAGACATCAAAAACCAATTTCACATATGGTCCATAATGGACCGTGTGTCTTAGACGCTAGATCAAGGTAGAAAGGGCGTACGGTGGATGCCTTGGCACTAGGAGCCGATGAAGGACGCGACGAACAGCGAAATGCTCTGGGGAGTGGTAAGTACACATCGATCCAGAGATCTCCGAATGGGGGAACCCACCGCCGGGAGACTGGCGGGACACCCACGTGAATACATAGCGTGGCGTGAGGCATACCCGGGGAACTGAAACATCTAAGTACCCGGAGGAAGAGAAAGAAAATTCGATTCCCTGAGTAGCGGCGAGCGAAACGGGAACAGCCCAAACCAGGAAGCATGCTTCCTGGGGTTGTAGGACACTCTACACGGAGTTACAAAGGGATAGGGTAGGTGAACGACCTGGAAAGGTCGGCCAGAGAAGGTGACGGCCCTGTAGCCGAAACCCCATCCCCTCCAGAGTGGATCCTGAGTACGGCGGGACACGTGAAACCCCGTCGGAATCCGGGAGGACCATCTCCCAAGGCTAAATACTTCCTAGTGACCGATAGTGAACCAGTACCGTGAGGGAAAGGTGAAAAGCACCCCGGAAGGGGAGTGAAAGAGATCCTGAAACCGTATGCCTACAAGTAGTCAGAGCCCGTTCACGGGTGATGGCGTGCCTTTTGTAGAATGAACCGGCGAGTTACGATGGCGGGCGAGGTTAAGCCGATGAGGCGGAGCCGCAGCGAAAGCGAGTCTGAACAGGGCGCATCAGTCCGTCGTCGTAGACCCGAAACCAGGTGATCTACCCATGTCCAGGATGAAGGTCAGGTAACACTGACTGGAGGTCCGAACCCACGCACGTTGAAAAGTGCGGGGATGAGGTGTGGGTAGCGGTGAAATGCCAATCGAACCTGGAGATAGCTGGTTCTCTCCGAAATAGCTTTAGGGCTAGCCTCGAGGTGAAGAGTTCTGGAGGTAGAGCACTGATTGGACTAGGGGCCCCCACAGGGTTACCGAATTCAGTCAAACTCCGAATGCCAGCAACTTGTACTCGGGAGTCAGACTGCGAGTGATAAGATCCGTAGTCGAGAGGGAAACAGCCCAGACCATCAGCTAAGGTCCCCAAGTGTATGTTAAGTGGAAAAGGATGTGGCGCTGCACAGACAACTAGGATGTTGGCTTAGAAGCAGCCACCATTCAAAGAGTGCGTAATAGCTCACTAGTCGAGTGGCGCCGCGCCGAAAATGTAACGGGGCTAAACATACCACCGAAGCTATGGATCCCGTAAGGGATGGTAGGAGAGCGTTCCAAGCAGCAGTGAAGCGGTATCGTGAGGAGCCGTGGAGCGCTTGGAAGTGAGAATGCCGGTGTGAGTAGCGAAAAGAGGGGTGAGAATCCCCTCCGTCGAAAGCCTAAGGTTTCCTGAGGAAGGCTCGTCCGCTCAGGGTTAGTCTGGACCTAAGCCGAGGCCGAAAGGCGTAGGCGATGGACAACAGGTCGATATTCCTGTACCGCCGTACCACCGTTTGAACGATGGGGGGACGCAGAAGGATAAGGTGACCGTGCGACTGGAAGTGCACGGACAAGCAGCGAGGCCGTCGGGTTGGCAAATCCGCCCGGCATACAAGGTTGAGCTGTGACGTGGAGCCCGTAGGGCGAAGCACCGGATTTCACGCTGCCAAGAAAAGCCTCTAGTGAGGAGGTCGGCGCCAGTACCGCAAACCGACACAGGTAGGCGAGATGAGAATTCTAAGACGCGCGGGATAACTCTCGTTAAGGAACTCGGCAAAATGGTCCCGTAACTTCGGGAGAAGGGACGCTTATGGCGACATAAGCCGCAGTGAATAGGCCCAAACGACTGTTTAGCAAAAACACAGGTCTCTGCTAAATCGCAAGATGAAGTATAGGGGCTGACGCCTGCCCGGTGCTGGAAGGTTAAGGGGATGTGTCATCGCAAGAGAAGCACTGAACCGAAGCCCCAGTAAACGGCGGCCGTAACTATAACGGTCCTAAGGTAGCGAAATTCCTTGTCGGGTAAGTTCCGACCCGCACGAAAGGCGTAACGATTTGGGCACTGTCTCAACGAGAGACCCGGTGAAATCATAGTACCTGTGAAGATGCAGGTTACCCGCGACAGGACGGAAAGACCCCATGGAGCTTTACTACAGCCTGATATTGAGGCTTTGTACGCGATGTACAGGATAGGTGGGAGTTTGTGAAGCCGGAGCGCCAGCTTCGGTGGAGACACCCTTGGGATACCACCCTTTGCGTATAGAGTCTCTAACTCGCAGCCGTGATCCGGCTGGAGGACCGTGTCAGGCGGGTAGTTTGACTGGGGCGGTCGCCTCCTAAACAGTAACGGAGGCGCCCAAAGGTTCCCTCAGAATGGTTGGAAATCATTCGAAGAGTGCAAAGGCAGAAGGGAGCTTGACTGCGAGACCTACAAGTCGAGCAGGGACGAAAGTCGGGCTTAGTGATCCGGTGGTTCCGCATGGAAGGGCCATCGCTCAACGGATAAAAGCTACCCTGGGGATAACAGGCTGATCTCCCCCAAGAGTCCACATCGACGGGGAGGTTTGGCACCTCGATGTCGGCTCATCGCATCCTGGGGCTGGAGTAGGTCCCAAGGGTTGGGCTGTTCGCCCATTAAAGCGGTACGCGAGCTGGGTTCAGAACGTCGTGAGACAGTTCGGTCCCTATCCGTCGTGGGCGTAGGAAATTTGAGGAGAGCTGTCCTTAGTACGAGAGGACCGGGATGGACGCACCGCTGGTGTACCAGTTGTTCCGCCAGGAGCACCGCTGGGTAGCTACGTGCGGACGGGATAAGTGCTGAAAGCATCTAAGCATGAAGCCCCCTCCGAGATGAGATTTCCCTTTGAGCAATCAAGAAAGACCCCTCAGAGACGATGAGGTAGATAGGTCATGGGTGGAAGCGTGGCGACACGTGGAGCTGAATGATACTAATCGGTCGAGGCTTTGATCTAGTCTAATGGTTTGTGTTGATGAATCCTCAGTTTT
>NZ_JACSJL010000017.1:0-4665 GCF_018617075.1 Exiguobacterium sp. s123
GGTCTATGAGAATGTGCTGAACGACGCGATCTTCAGCGGAGATTTGGTAGAGGTAAAATATGTGGAGAAGCGGGAGATGAAACGATTCAAGGGTTTTGTGCACCGGACGAACTATATGGAGCGGACCGTCGAGCTGGCCAATCAGCGGGACGGAATCATTCATGTACCGTTCGAGGCAATCATCCACGTGGAACAATCGATGGACTAACGCCCTGGCGGTTGTTCGAAGTCTGTGTCACGAAAATTATTTCGTGACACAGACTTCCCTAAAAATGAAATAAAATCCTGATTAGCTCTCATTAACTTTATCATCAAAGAATAGCTCCCTAAAACATCAAGACATTATATATTTTTGTACTTCTTTAATTTTTTTCATCTTTTGTGAGAAAGTACATACTGACTCCTAAATAAATAAAGGGTATTCGGATTTCATGGTGGAAAAGGGCTTATAAATCACCCTTCTCCAAATTCTTAATAAGTGTGGAAAAATCGACACCAAAGTTGTCTGTAATGTCGTGATCATTCACTTCATACCAATTGAAAGTATCGTATAACATAGCTTTATTGAAAGCACTTGAATTAAATCGTGGCTTACGCTTTTTATGGAGCTTCTCATTTTGAAAAGGATTTTGGCTCGTAAGGCATCAAACGAGTAACCTCTACCCATTCGCTCTACCTGCCTAATAATGCTGTTAATTGACTCCGTATAAGCATTAGTGAGCCTTTTATCAAAGTAGTTGAATATTTCGACATGCCAGTTGTCTACGGCTCTCACGAGGTCTTTATATGCGTCTTTAGAGTTGCTGGACATACAACGGTGTCTCCATTGACTATAACGAAGATGACCTTCATCTGGATCAGGAGTATCCCATATCCAGTAAAACTCTTCTTTGAGTTCATAGGCTTCTTTTAAAGCAGGAAGATTACCTAACCAAGTATCTAAGAGGAATGATTCACGTTCATTTAGATCGTGTTTACGCTTTAGAAGGATAAACCTTTCACGCATAAGGGTACGTCTTTCTTTTTGGCTCATATGGGCTTTCAAAGACTTTCTGACGTTATCTAAGGCTTGATTAGCCATTCTAACTACATGAAACTTATCTACGACAACTTTAGCGTGTGAAAGGATAGTGTTCACTGCGTCTTTGTAGGGCTTCCACATATCCATTGTGACGTACTCAATGTAAGTCCTGTCACTGATTTCTGAAAGACGTTGGATGACTGTTTCCTTGTTACGGTTAGGCTTGATGTCATAAATAGTCCTGCGTTCAATATTAGTCAATACAAGCCGAGGTCTACGGATAATATGTATCTCGTCTATCCCAAGCCACTTAGGAGTTTCAAACTGGTATTCACGTTCTTTGAGTGCCACATAGTCCTTAAAAACGTTCCTAATGGTTTTCTCGTCAACACCAACGCTTTCTGCGACTTCTACAAAGGTCTTAGACATGGATTGCTCTTGAATGGACTTTAAAAGCCTTTTGGTCATACTACGCTTTTCATCTACAGATATTAGGCGTTCCCAGAAGGTAGATCCGCATTCACGACACTTGTATCGTCTACGGTTCAATTGTAAGCCCACTCGCTTTAAACGAATGGGCAAATCCATAATTAGTTGATTTCTTGAACTGTGTTTGTACAACTTGTCAAAACCACATTCAGGACAACGTTCAGGTGGTCCGACTGCTTCAACTTTAAACATCATATCGGTTTCATTTTCTTGTGGCGGTTCTATTGTTTTAATGTCTGGTAGGGATAATAAGTCTGACATATTATTCATCCTTTATTACTCTGCGGTGTTAAGGTATCAATTATAGATTTGATGTCGAAATCATCAGTGTTAAATTATTTTTGTGACCACAAATGCACTTAGAAAATCCCTTAAAGCATTAGCTGGTTCACTTGAATAGGGAGTTGTAAAAAAGTTCCCTTAGCCTGCACAACAAGATAATTTCGAAATATCTTTATCGAACGTAAGTGCAGCTAATTTTAGCCCTTCAGCCATTGTTAAATATGGTGCTAGGGTTTCTGTTAAATCTTCTATCGTTAAGCCAAATTTAACAGCTAATGATGCTGCATAGATGACATCTCCTGCATTCTCAGATACAATATGAACCCCTAATACTTTTAGTGTTTCTGCATCTGCTACTAGTTTAAATACACCGGTTGTTTCACGGTTTACAATTGCTCTTGGAACAGCATCTAAAGGTAATACAGATGTCTTCACATCATACCCTTTCTCTTTTGCTTGTTCTTCTGTTAAACCAACCGTTGCAACCGTCGGATTCGTAAACGTAACAGCAGGAACTACCGATAAATCTATTTTTTTGTTTAATCCACCAATAGCATTATCAGTAATAATTCCACCTTCATAGGCTGCTACATATACAAATTGTGGTCCTAAAGTCACATCTCCTGCTGCATAAATCTTTTCATTACTTGTTTGACCAAAATCATTGATCAGGATTTCATTATTTTTTCCAGTTTCAACACCTGCTGCACTTAAATTTAAAGAATCCGTATTTGGTTTTCTTCCAGTGGCAACAAGTAACTGATCTGATTCAATGACTTCTCTACTGCCATTTACTGTTACGTAAACCCTTTTTATCTCTCCACTTTGTTCAACACGCTCAAAAGTTGCCCCTTTGACAAGGTTTATACCCTGTTCAATTAACGCTTTTTCAACTGACTCTGAAATCTCAGGATCATACTCCTTTAAAAGTCGCTCACTTCTTTGCATAAGCGTTATTTCTGAACCTAAATGATGAAATAGTTGTCCAAGCTCCATTCCAATGTATCCTGAACCAATTACAGTTAATCGTTTTGGTATTTTCTTTAACTCAAGAAGTGTTGTACTAGTTAAATAGTCCATTTTTTCAAGTCCTGAAATTTGGGGCAACGAAGGCGATGCACCTGTTGCAATTAAAAAGCGTTTTGCAGATAACTTTGCCCCATTGACCTCAACCGTACTAGCATCAACGAATTTTGCTTCACCTTTAATTAAATCAAAATTATATTCATCAATTAAATCCATATATTTTTGATTCCGAAGTTCGCTCACTAATTTATCCTTTTGCGTGATTAAACTAGCTAAATCCACTTCTCCAGCGGATGTTTGTAAACCTATAAACGGATTGTCTTTTGATAAATGATTGATTTCACCTGCCCTAAGAAGAGTTTTTGACGGAACACAGCCAATATTCACACAGGTTCCCCCAACCGTTCCACGCTCAATCATTCCAACTTTTGCACCGTATTCTATAGCTTTAATTGCCGAAGAAAAGGCAGCAGCACCAGAACCAATAATAAGAAGGTCATAATTGTCTTCATTAATTAACGCCACGTTTTCTAGTGATGATACTTCTTCAATTTCTCCGGCTTGGTAATTTGCTTCATCAATCGCCTTTATTGCACTTTTAACCTCAATATCATCGGGCAGTTCAAATACTGCTTCACCACGACGATAACTAGACTCAATATTTTTAGCACCTATCTTTTCAAGTGCTGATTCTACGTGTTTTTCACAACCCGTACAAGTCATTCCTGAAATGTTTACCTTAAATTTATTCATAAAAAAGCTCCTTTCGTTAATTAATCTCTCATGTTAATGTTTCTATTATTGGACACGAATGTAATTGCTTTTCATCTGGACATCGTTGTTTTAAGTCGTCTAACATAGTTTCAATTCGTTTTAAATCCTCTATTTGTTTTTGCACTTCCTTTTGTTTTTTAGAAACAAATTCGAACATATCTTGACAACGAACTTCATCTTTATCTACAACACCAAGTAATTTATAAATCTCGCTTAAAGAAAAACCAAGTTCCTGTATTCGTTTAATAAACCCAACACGCTTAACGTCATCATATGAATATATCCGATAACCAGCTTCCGTTCGGTGAGGTTCTTGTAATAAATTTTTTCGCTCGTAATATCTGATCGTTTCTTTATTAACTCCACATTTATCTGCAAACTCACTAATGCGATAAATCATCTTATTTCACCCCATGAATATTATAAACCGTGTACCATAGTACACGGTCAAGTAAATTGGACTATTTTATTTTTTTCCCAAAGTATCACTCGTATGTGATTGATACTTTTATATAATATTATTGATTATCCTAACATCCCACCAGAAAATCCGATTTAAACACCAGTTGTTTTTAAACTATTAAGAAAGTAATTCCACTATATATTCCGAAGACCCTAAATAAACAAAAAGAATAACTGACTCAAGAATGATATGCTCCCCAATAGGTAGACAGATGAAATAACAAATCTGTTTATTCTATTGGGGAGTGTTTTTTTATGGCGAGAAGTCGGCATTCAATCGAACAAAAACTGGCTGCACTGCGCATGATGGAAGAAGAAACGCATACATGGAAGGAAATCATGGAGACTCATCACGTTTCTGAGAATACCCTCCGGGTGTGGAAAGTGAAATTCGATACCGGCGGGAGTGACGCATTGAAGGAATCGAAGACATGGAAACTGTACACCAAGGAACAGAAAATCGCGGCCGTCCGTGACTACCTCGACGGGGCCACCACGATGGAAGTCCTCTCCAACTATCAGATCAGTGATGGATCTGTTCTTCGAAAATGGATTAAGAAGTATACTAGTCATAGCGAGTTAACAGATTCGAGAAAAGGGATGGATCGAGC
>NZ_JACSJL010000018.1:0-4627 GCF_018617075.1 Exiguobacterium sp. s123
AGTTAGGAGGGAAGAGGCTTAGAGCCGCAAGGGTTTGAGGGGAGTGTGAGGGAGAGTTGGGGAGGGAAGGACTTTTTAGCAGGGGAATATAGTAGAAAGAAGAAAAAAGAAGAGGAAAGGGAAAAGTCGTTTAGCCAAATAGTTTGTCTAAATAGAGATGGTTAAGTTACCCAATTATATATTTGACAAACCGTCGTTTACAACAAAGTGTCGAAATATGGAATTAACTGTTGAAATATTTGGTGTTTTGTTATACTTGTTAAACGTTTCTTGTAAAATAGAAATTGACAATAGGCAAATTATATTGAGAGTAGGAACAATTGGGAGGGAGTAGTTTGATAGAAAAGATTAGGATTAAGGAAGTAGCATCCTATGATTCAACGGGAATTGAAGTTAATTTGAGTAAGATTAACTACATTTACGGAAGCAATGGTACGGGGAAAACTACTATTTCTGAATTGCTACGAAATAGTGATAATCAAAAGTTCTCTTCTTGTAATATAGAATGGAAGCAAGGCAGCCCTGATTTTGATCTGTTTGTTTATAATAGAAATTTTGTTCAAGAGAATTTCAGTATCCACAACGATATTAAAGGTATCTTTACTCTCGGAAAAGAATCTACTGAAATATTAGCCTTAATTGAAGGAAAATTGAAAGAAGTAGAGAAACATCAGGATAGAATTGGAAATTTAGAAAATAATATAAAACACAAAAAAGAGCAGTTAGAAATCTTAAAAACAAATTCTATGAATCATTGTTGGGATTTAAAACAAAAGTATGACGAAAACTTCAAAGAGGCATTTACCGGTCTTCGAAATAATAGAGAGAGATTTATGGAAAAGTGCTTGAGTGAAGCTGAGAATAATAACAGCGAACTATATACTTATGAAGAATTATATCGAAGAGTGGAATCTGTCTTTAAAAACCCACGAGTAAAAATCCGACCAATTCCAGAGATCCAATATGAAAGTTCTTTGGAAGAACAATCAATATTTCAGACAAAAATAATAGGTAAAAAGGATATAGATATTGCTAGATTAATATCTGAACTAAATTTAAGTGATTGGGTACAACAAGGGCACAGACATATGGAGGGTACAGATGGTATTTGCCCATTTTGCCAACAGGAGTTACCTGGGATTTTTAAGGAAAATTTGGATGAATATTTTGATGAAACATACACTGAACAAATACAAAATCTTAATTCATCCATTGAAAAATACGAAAGAGATACATTTAACTGAAGACATACCTTTTATTAATAAAGAGAGAATAACATCTCTATTTGAAATAATGAACTCAACATATAAGGAAAATATTCAGTTGCTCGAAAGGAAGAAAAATGAACCAAGTAGAAGTATTGAGTTAAGTTCAATTGCAAGCAACCTTGTGCAAATAAAATCAGAGGTTGAACATGCGAATGTGCAAATTTTAGAGTTAAATAGGGTAATTGACAATATCAAAGAAGAAAAGGAAAGGTTAATAAAAGATATATGGCGATTTATAGTTGAAGAGAATAAGGGTAATTATGACAATTACATGAGTAATTTTCGAAGAGAGAGTGGAGCTTTAGTTGGAATGGAGAAGGGCAAGGCCCGACAAGTAGGATTTAAAAAGAAACTGGAAGAAGAGGCCATTGAGCTTCAAAATCAGTTAACAAGTGTTTTACCTTCTATTCACGAAATTAATACGCTGCTTAAATCATTTGGGTTCACAAATTTCCAGTTAGCAGAATCTGATGAACAGGGTAATTACAAGATTGCAAGGGAAAATGGAGAAGATGCAAACGAAACGTTAAGTGAAGGAGAGAAAACTTTTATTACCTTTCTCTATTTCTATCAGCTTATTAATGGAAGTAATGATCAGGATAAAGTAAATACAGCAAGGGTAGTTGCGATAGATGACCCGATTTCTAGCTTAGATAGCAATATACTATTTATGGTAAGCAACCTGATAAATAATCTAAAGAAAAAGATAAGAAGTAATGACACGAACTTTAAACAATTGATTATTTTGACTCATAATGTATATTTTCATAAGGAAATTTCATTTAATAAAGAGCATGGTAGTAAAAAGCTAAATGATGAAACTTTTTGGATTTTAAGAAAGACAGACAATACATCTCAAATAACTAAGTATGAAGAAAATCCTATTAAAAATTCATATGAGCTTCTTTGGAAAGAATTAAAGGAAAATCCAAATTCAATAACAACACCAAACATCATGAGAAGAATCTTGGAGAATTACTTTAAATTCTTCGGTAACATTGATGTTAATAAAATAATTGAAGAATTTCCTGATGAAGATAAGGTTGTTTGCAATTCTTTATTTTCTTGGGCTAACGATGGATCGCATCATGTAAACGATGATTTATATGTAGATAGTAACCAAGAACAAAATACAATCTATTTTGAAGTATTTAGAAGGATTTTTATAAATTCTAATCACGAGTCTCATTTCAACATGATGATGGGTAACATCGAAATTGAAGTAGAGGGGGACGCAGCCGCCGACGAGGCTAAAAAGGAAATACAAGAAGCATTGGCTCAGATTGCTGTTGGTAGGAGTTTGAGAATTAAACCGTATTTTTAAATTTTGATTTAAAGCCGACAAACTAACAATAGCAGTTTGTTAATTATAATTTACACCGGAAGAGGCATTTACTGTATAAATTAATTACAGAATTGGAAATTCACTTTCCCAAAGGAGATAGTTGAATACACCAATTACAAGAGGGTGAATACAAGTGAATAGAAAATTAATTTTAATAATTAATGTTTTGTTCTTAGGATTATTAATAGGATGTGTTCAAAACGGGGAACCAACAATAAATAATTCATCAACAAATATAGCGGTTTCTAGTTATTTTCCGCCTGTAGGATTAGAAAGAACTTATATTCAATATGGTACAACGGGTGAAAACATATTGTCTAATGATACTGTTAAATCAGAAGTTGATTCATCTGGTAAAGAATCATTATACATACATGAAAAGGGTGGCTTAGCTGTAGAAAGAGTAACAGAATATAAGGTAAATGATCATTCAATAAGAGTTGTATATAGAATAAATGCTTTTATGAATAAGGAAGTAGATGAATTAGAACTAACTAATAGGAAAAGTTGGAATGTTGGAGACTCGGATAATTCTATTAGATATTTGACAAATGAGAACTTGAAAATAACAGTGCCTGCTGGTACTTTTCAAGATTGTATTGAGATTACACAAGTTACTGGAACGGAAGGTAATGGAAACACAAGTATATATTACTATGCTCCAACTGTGGGATTAGTAAAAACGGTTTGGAAGTTAGATGGAGAGAAGTTTACTGCAATGGAGCTACAAAGTTTTTCAAAAGATACTGAACAAGACAGTGAAGGTAAGAGTCAAGAAGAGGGATCAGTAATAGGAGGAGGTATTGAAGAATCACCATCCCCGAAATTTCAGTCAGGGAGTTTACTACATGACACAAATTTAATATCAACATTGAATATTAATGATTATATGAATAGGGTAAATCAATATTCCATTGAGCAAGTAGAATACTATTTGTTACATCGTCCAACTTTTGAAGAAACCAACAATGGCACTACTTTATATTTTAGTGACGATATTACCATTCGATGTGATACAAGCGGGAATATTATGGAAGTAATGATGCAGCAGGACACCTCATTGACTGAAGAAACATTTTTATATATACAATGGTTAATTTTGGGTCTTGATTCTAAAATGAGTATTGAAGAAGCTAATGAAATTATTTTTCCAAAGGAATCGAATCAAGTCTTTAAAGTTGGAGAATTCAATGTTGGTATTATGGCGGATTCTAATGGTTTCACCTTTAAAGCCATTCCATATTAATAATTCGCTAATGAGGCATTTGGAAATTATAATCAAAAACAGTGCTTTAACGAAAAAAGATAGAGCTAATATTGAACTGCTCCCCGTCAAGTAGACAGGACAAATAATGAAAACCAAACTAGGCGGCTTTAGACCTGTATTCGACAGGGCTCAAGCAGTTTAGCCGTTTCTGGAAACGGTCATGGTTGTAGAACGATATGTAGTTCTCGATGGCCGACGTGAGTTCGCTATAGCCCTGGAATTCACGCAGGTAGTACATATCGACTTTCGGGGTACCCCAAAAGCCCTCGATCGGGGCGTTGTCGATGCAACGTCCGACCCGGGACATGCTGTGGGTCAACCCCGCATCTTCTACTATGCGTTTGAACCCTCTCGATGTGTATTGATATCCTCGGTCGCTATGAATCATCGGACCCGCTCCCGTGCGGAGCCCTGCGATCGCTGGCATCATCGTCTGGAAGACGAGCGCGTTGTTGTTAGATTTCCCGATGCGATAGGCAACGATTGAGCCGTCATAGAGGTCGATGATCGCGCTCAGATACGCCTTCTTCCCGGCGCCATATTTGAACTCGGTGACGTCGGTGCACCATTTCTCGTCCGGTCGGGACGCGCTGAATTCTCGGTTCATCAGGTTCTCGGCCACATGTTGTGGCGACGACTTTTTGTACCGTTTTCGCTTCTGGCGTCGTCTGCGATTGACCGTCATGGTGATCCGTCGATAACCGTAGGTCCCGTTCACCTGGTCGTAGAGGAGGCGGATGTCTTCCA
>NZ_JACSJL010000019.1:0-1045 GCF_018617075.1 Exiguobacterium sp. s123
GACGTCAAAAAAATGACGCGCCCTCCGGCCCGTCTTCCTTCGCTTTAGGCTCAAAGCGAGGCTTTTCGCTCGTTGGCTACGGAAGCCTGGACTTATGTGCGCTCTACGCATTTTTTTGAGGCTCTCCCTGCGGTCGCCCTTGCACCGTCTCCCGACGCTCGCTTCGTTTCCGTCAACAGGACGCACAACGGTGTTCGTTCTGAGGACAGCTTTTCTATCTGAAAGGGGACAAACCATCATGGAACTATCCGCCATCATCGAGGTCATCCGTATCAAACAAGAGGTTCGCGAGGAAATGGTCGCCCTCGAGCACGCCATCATCCACTCGCCGGACAATGCTCGGCAAATCGGGGCATCGTTCATCGGTGACGATGACCGTGAAGTGTTCCTCGTCATCATGCTCAACACGAAGAACCGGGTCATCGGTGTCCATCGGGCGCATGTCGGGAGCGTCAATTCGAGTGTCGTCCACCCACGGGAAATCTTCAAATGCGCCATCTTGAACAATGCCTCGTGCATCATCGCCTGTCACCAACATCCGAGCGGGGACCCGACCCCGAGCCGGGAGGACATCCTCGTCTCCGAACGGTTACATGAGGCGGGGGACCTCATCGGCATCCCGGTGCTCGACCATCTCATCCTCGGAGCGGCCGAGTCGTACGTCAGCATGAAACAGCGAGGTTACATGGGTTAAATGGAATGGAGTGGGGCCGGGGGACCGGTCCCGGTCCGTCCGGTAAGGGCAAGGACGAAAAACGTACGTTTTTCTATGTCGGGATGGGCGACTCGCGGTGCTCTCGCCTGGATCCATAGAGCGGGATCCGGAAAAGGGTCGTTTTCGTATGACGAAAATGGAGTGGTTCGTATGAGGATATGGGACCATGTTTTGGTCTGTCTCGTAAGAAGATTGTTTGATGAAATGTCAGGAGTGAAAACACAGTTTGTTTATTGAAAACGAGCATGTTTTCTAAACAAGCCCTAGGGCTTGTTTGAAACAACACCAGGGCTTACGTGAAATATCCTGAGATGTTGCTTACGTGGATGC
>NZ_JACSJL010000020.1:0-899 GCF_018617075.1 Exiguobacterium sp. s123
TGGTGCGGTCGAGAGGACTTGAACCTCCACGGTGTTAACCACCACTAGGCCCTCAACCTAGCGCGTCTACCGATTCCGCCACGACCGCATATTAAGATGGAGCGGAAGACGGGATTCGAACCCGCGACCCCGACCTTGGCAAGGTCGTATTCTACCACTGAACTACTTCCGCATAAGTATTTAGAGATGCGGGTGAAGGGACTCGAACCCCCACGTCAAAGACACTAGATCCTAAGTCTAGCGCGTCTACCAATTCCGCCACACCCGCACGTGAAATTACGTATTGAATAAAAAATAATGAGAAAATGGTGAGCCATGCAGGGCTCGAACCTGCGACCCTCTGATTAAAAGTCAGATGCTCTACCAACTGAGCTAATGGCTCATTAAATTTTAATGGGGCGGCTGAAGGGAATTGAACCCTCGAATGCCGGAATCACAATCCGGTGCGTTAACCACTTCGCCACAACCGCCATGAAAAAATGGTGCCGGCGAAAGGATTCGAACCCTCGACCCTCTGATTACAAGTCAGATGCTCTACCAACTGAGCTACACCGGCGTGTTATATGGTGGCTTTGGACGGAATCGAACCGCCGACACAAGGATTTTCAGTCCTTTGCTCTACCAACTGAGCTACAAAGCCATACGTATTAAATTAAAAATGGCGGTCTCGACGGGATTCGAACCCGCGATCTTCTGCGTGACAGGCAGACATGTTAACCCCTACACCACGAGACCGTTTTAAGTCATATCGACTTTACCTATTTTAAAGGTCATTCTATGTAAAGTCAATAACTTTTTTAAAAAAATAAAGCCTGGCAACGTCCTATCCTCACAGGGGGAGATCCCCCAACTACTTTCGGCGCTGAGACGCTTAACTTCTGTGTTCGGCATGGGAACAG
>NZ_JACSJL010000021.1:0-803 GCF_018617075.1 Exiguobacterium sp. s123
CCGTTCCCATGCCGAACACGGAAGTTAAGCGTCTCAGCGCCGAAAGTAGTTGGGGGATCTCCCCCTGTGAGGATAGGACGTTGCCAGGCTACATATTGGAGGATTAGCTCAGCTGGGAGAGCACCTGCCTTACAAGCAGGGGGTCGGCGGTTCGATCCCGTCATCCTCCACCATTTACACCTGCCGGTGTAGCTCAGTTGGTAGAGCATCTGACTTGTAATCAGAGGGTCGAGGGTTCGAATCCTTTCGCCGGCACCATTTGATCTTTTTAAAAAGTCTACCGCTAGAAATTATACCTTGCCGGGGTGGCGGAATTGGTAGACGCACAGGACTTAAAATCCTGCGAGGGTTTCCTCGTGCCGGTTCAAGTCCGGCCCTCGGTACCATTAATATTTTCCCATGATGATTATTCGTCTCGCACCCTTAGCTCAGCTGGATAGAGCGTTAGACTACGAATCTAAAGGCCGGGAGTTCGAATCTCTCAGGGTGCACCATTTTTAGACGGGAAGTAGCTCAGCTTGGTAGAGCACTTGGTTTGGGACCAAGGGGTCGCAGGTTCGAATCCTGTCTTCCCGACCATCATCACTTATATTGGGGCCTTAGCTCAGCTGGGAGAGCGCCTGCCTTGCACGCAGGAGGTCAGCGGTTCGATCCCGCTAGGCTCCACCAATTTTTTTACAGACGAACTTTGAAAACTGAACGATGAGGCAAAAAAAGTTTTACCATTTTTGAATGAAGCGCAAGCTTCGTCAATTTAAGAGCTATATCAAATTCTTTGGAGAGTTTGATCCTGGCTCAGGACG
>NZ_JACSJL010000022.1:0-759 GCF_018617075.1 Exiguobacterium sp. s123
GAGCATGTTTTCTAAACAAGCCCTAGGGCTTGTTTGAAACAACACCAGGGCTTACGTGAAATATCCTGAGATGTTGCTTACGTGGATGCGAGGTATCATGAGGCTATCAACAGGAGAGGATGATTCAGGAGGACAGCTACCAACTAGATCAACAGACTATGGACGAGATGACGGAGGTATTACTTCGACGCCTTCCTGACCGGCTCCAAGAAGATTTTGAGGACTTAAAACTTGTGAGCATGGATATTCTTTGTGATGTGAAGGAAGGAGAACGCTTGACCCACCTCACCGTCTTTTTCAATACCAATATGATTCGACGGAATCGTCGTACATAAGAAAAAGGGATGATTGTATACATGTATCTGTGTATACAATTTTTAAAAGTCTTCATTTCTGTAGCTTCATGAACAAGGACTGAACTGGCTCTGGACGGGGAATCGTTCTATAGCGAAGCGGAAGGGGGGAGACGTGATGGATGAGGGGCTGCTTGATGACTATGCGTTCGCTGGATTGGATCCGTTCGTCCGGACGGTGTTCTCGGAACTGATGGAACATCCCGAATGGATGCGTGTCGTCGACAGGGAACATTGCGTCGAGAAGGTCGTCCGGTTCGATGACGGACGGAACTCGCCTTACTTCCGGGTGCTGATCTATCTGGATGCAGAAGAGCGTCCGATCAAGAAAGTGTATCTATACGGGACATGGGTGGTGGCGGATGGAGAAGTCAGCTTCGTCGTCTCAGAGCTATCCAAGGGTGTA
>NZ_JACSJL010000023.1:0-692 GCF_018617075.1 Exiguobacterium sp. s123
ACCTTGTCGCAATCGGTCGATGCGACCGCCGGGACTTTTAGACCGAGGTCGACACCAAGAACCTTCGTACCGGTCTTCTCCGTCGTGGGGATTGTGACGGCGATTTGAGCCATCCATTTATTTGACTTCTTCGTGATACGAAGCGTACCCAGCTTGTTATTCAGAAGCGAGAAGTTGCGATTGTGTTTGTCGACCATTTCTGCTCTAATTGGTGTTTTCTTTGCTTTTCCATCTACCATGATCGGAAGAGAGATTGACTCGAAGTCAAACGAATAGTTCTGGTTGTTCCATGTGCAATAAGATTTCTTCAGGACAGGGACGACCTTGTATGTCGACTTCTTCACTTTCCGGAAGACACTCTGGGCATCTTTGATGACCTGGTTCTTGACGGCACTAGGCAGATGAGCGCAAACACTTTTACTTGTCAATTTGAGCATCGCTTTAGCATCCACCATATCAGAGATAAGTTGATTGACCGTCTCGATATATGTTTCTGCCATACTTTTTAAAACAACTTCCTGTTCTTTTGTCGGCTTCAGTTTAATGTTAACTGTCAGCGTCTGAGACACGGTGTCACCCCCTTGTCTTTTGTTGTTCGACATAACGTTTAATCGTTTCGCTCGATACATTTCCAGCGGTGGAGACGAAATAGGATCGTGTCCAGAGACTCGGCAAATGTTGAAGATGAGGAA
>NZ_JACSJL010000024.1:0-666 GCF_018617075.1 Exiguobacterium sp. s123
ATCAGTGATGGATCTGTTCTTCGAAAATGGATTAAGAAGTATACTAGTCATAGCGAGTTAACAGATTCGAGAAAAGGGATGGATCGAGCTATGACAAAAGGGAGAAAGACCACATTCGAGGAACGCATGGAGATCGTCAGGTATTGCCTGGACAACGGACGGAACTATCAACGGACGGCCGAGGTATTCGCCGTGTCGTACCAACAGGTCTATGGGTGGACGAAAAAAATATGACGCCGACGGCGTGCACGGGCTCGAGGACCGGCGCGGACGGACGAAGCAAGAAGAGGAACTGACCAACGAGGAGAAGCTCGAACGTCGCATCCAACAGATCGAGCGGGAGAACGAGCGCCTTCGTGCCGAGAACCTGTTCCTAAAAAAGTTGGAGGAAATCGAGAGGAGAGGTTAATCAGCCAGATCAGGCTACAATTGCGATACATGGTCATCGAGGAAATGTCGACGACCGACACGTTCCCGGTCGTGCTCCTGTGCGAGATCGCGCAGGTCTCACGGGCCGCCTACTATAAATGGTTGAAGCGTACCGTCTCGGTACGCGAAGAAGAGAACTTGAGCCTATTGGAAGACATCCGCCTCCTCTACGACCAGGTGAACGGGACCTACGGTTATCGACGGATCACCATGACGGTCAATCGCAGACGACGCCAG
>NZ_JACSJL010000025.1:0-579 GCF_018617075.1 Exiguobacterium sp. s123
TATGTAGCTGTTACTTTCCTCTTCCCCATGCTAAAAAGTCGGTACCCAATGCTAAAAAGTCGGTACCCAATGCTAAATAGTTGGTATCCAAACGGCAAAGGAAGCGGGAAGAACAGCGGGCAGTTACGATATGTATGCAAACTTTATTCAACTATAAATTCAATCAAAATTCGAGGCTGGATTCAATCGTGATCCAGTCTTTTTGTTTTGTCCAATATCTCCTCAATCCCTTGACCAATAATGGTTTCAGTCGTTTCCCAATCCGCTAAATCCGCAGGATTTCCAATCTCTATTCAGTGTGTTTCCCAACCGTAAGACCGTCCCAAAATTGCTTCGTTTTCCGTCTTTTCTCCTGAATCTTCTCTCCATTCTGGTACCATCTCAATAACATTGTCCGAATATTCTATACTAGCCAGAACGGAAAAAAGAGGGCGAAAATGGGGGTTTTGGGGAAGAACTATAAAGCAGAAGGAAGAGTAATGGAATGAAGAGTTAGGAGGGAAGAGGCTTAGAGCCGCAAGGGTTTGAGGGGAGTGTGAGGGAGAGTTGGGGAGGGAAGGACTTTTTAGCAGGGGAATA
>NZ_JACSJL010000026.1:0-526 GCF_018617075.1 Exiguobacterium sp. s123
TTGAGGCTCTCCCTGCGGTCGCCCTTGCACCGTCTCCCGACGCTCGCTTCGTTCCCGTCAACAGGACGCACAACGGTGTTCGTTCTGAGCTCGGCTTATCCGAAAGGGGACAAACCATCATGGAACTTACATCCATCATCGAGGTCATTCGTATCAAACAAGAGATTCGCGAGGAGATGGTCGCTCTCGAGCACGCCATCATCCAATCACCGGACAGTGCCCGACAAATCGGTTCCTCGTTCATCGGGGACGACGACCGTGAAGTGTTCCTCGTCATCATGCTCAACACAAAGAACCGGGTCATCGGCGTCCACCGGGCACACGTCGGGAGCGTCAACTCGAGTGTCGTCCACCCACGGGAGGTCTTCAAATGCGCCATCTTGAACAACGCCTCGTGCCTCATCGTCTGTCATCAGCACCCGAGCGGGGACCCGACGCCGAGCCGGGAGGACATCCTCGTCTCCGAACGGTTACATGAGGCGGGGGACCTCATCGGCATCCCGGTGCTCGACCATCTCATCCTCGG
>NZ_JACSJL010000027.1:0-442 GCF_018617075.1 Exiguobacterium sp. s123
GCATCCACGTAAGCAACATCTCAGGATATTTCACGTAAGCCCTGGTGTTGTTTCAAACAAGCCCTAGGGCTTGTTTAGAAAACATGCTCATTTTCAATAAACAAACCGTGTTTTCACTTCTGTCATTTCATCAAATAGTCTTCTTACGAGACAGACCAAAACAACGTCCAACCTTCACACACGAACCATCGCGTTTTCGTCATGCGAAAACGACCCTTTTCCGGATCCCGCTCTATGGATCCAGGCGAGAGCAACGCGAGTCGCCCATCCAGTCAAAGAAAAACGTACGTTTTTCTTCCTTGTCCTTACCGGACGGACCGGGACCGGTCCCCCGGCCCCACTCCATTCCGTTCAACCCATGTAACCTCGCTGTTTCATGCTGACGTACGACTCGGCCGCTCCGAGGATGAGATGGTCGAGCACCGGGATGCCGATGAGGTCC
>NZ_JACSJL010000028.1:0-405 GCF_018617075.1 Exiguobacterium sp. s123
AAAGCGAAGGAAGACGGGCCGGAGGGCGCGTCATTTTTTTGACGTCCCTTGCACCGACGACCAGCGAGCTAGAGTACGGAAACAGGACGCACGGATTACCAATCACGAAAAAGGCTGTTCAAACGGGACAAATCGGGTATAAGATAAGAACAAACGTTCGTTTTATTGAGAGGGGTAATTATTATGACGATGTATCGCGATCGGGGCGAATTGAAATGGATCCCATTCCTCATGCCCGAGCACAAGGCGCTTCTGACGAAATACTATAAAGAGATTCAAAAAATGAGATGCCAGATATCGATGAACAGGTCCTATCGGTCTATGAGAATGTGCTGAACGACGCGATCTTCAGCGGAGATTTGGTAGAGGTAAAATATGTGGAGAAGCGGGAGATGAAACGATTCA
>NZ_JACSJL010000029.1:0-398 GCF_018617075.1 Exiguobacterium sp. s123
CCCACGACGGAGAAGACCGGTACGAAGGTTCTTGGTGTCGACCTCGGTCTAAAAGTCCCGGCGGTCGCATCGACCGATTGCGACAAGGTAAGATTCTTTGGGAACGGTCGTGAAAACAAGTACATGAAACGCAAGTTTCGTGCGAAACGGAAAGAACTCGGTCAAAAGAAGAAGCTGAATGCAATCAAGGAACTGGACAACAAGGAGCAGCGTTGGATGAAAGACAAGGATCACAAGGTAAGCCGTGAAATCGTCGACTTCGCAAAAGAGAACAATATTTCTGTCATTCGCCTAGAGAAGCTAGCGAATATCCGACAGACGGCAAGAACAAGCCGTAAAAACAATAAGAATCTGCATACATGGTCGTTCTATCGCTTGGCATTATTTATCGAGTACAA
>NZ_JACSJL010000030.1:0-398 GCF_018617075.1 Exiguobacterium sp. s123
TTGTACTCGATAAATAATGCCAAGCGATAGAACGACCATGTATGCAGATTCTTATTGTTTTTACGGCTTGTTCTTGCCGTCTGTCGGATGTTCGCTAGCTTCTCTAGGCGAATGACAGAAATGTTGTTCTCTTTTGCGAAGTCGACGATCTCACGGCTCACCTTGTGATCCTTGTCTCTCATCCAACGCTGCTCCTTGTTGTCCAGTTCCTTGATCGCGTTCAGCTTCTTCTTTTGACCGAGCTCTTTTCGTCTCGCCCGGAACTTGCGTTTCATGTACTTGTTCTCGCGACCGTTCCCAAAGAACCTCACCTTGTCGCAATCGGTCGATGCGACCGCCGGGACTTTTAGACCGAGGTCGACACCAAGAACCTTCGTACCGGTCTTCTCCGTCGTGGG
>NZ_JACSJL010000031.1:0-373 GCF_018617075.1 Exiguobacterium sp. s123
ATCTAGCGTCTAAGACACACGGTCCATTATGGACCATATGTGAAATTGGTTTTTGATGTCTTGATGAATCTTCAGTTTTCAAGGAACAAAAGTGGAGCCTAGCGGGATCGAACCGCTGACCTCCTGCGTGCAAGGCAGGCGCTCTCCCAGCTGAGCTAAGGCCCCGTATTAGAATTGTTCATAAAAATGGTGGGCCTAAGTGGACTCGAACCACCGACCTCACGCTTATCAGGCGTGCGCTCTAACCGGCTGAGCTATAGGCCCTCTTAGAGAGGTTTTGGTCTCTCAAAACTGAACGATGGGCAATGCCACATGGGCATTTTCCTTAGAAAGGAGGTGATCCAGCCGCACCTTCCGATACGGCTACCTTGTT
>NZ_JACSJL010000032.1:0-369 GCF_018617075.1 Exiguobacterium sp. s123
ATCCGACAGACGGCAAGAACAAGCCGTAAAAACAATAAGAATCTGCATACATGGTCGTTCTATCGCTTGGCATTATTTATCGAGTACAAGGCGAAACTAGAAGGGATCAAGGTCGAGCATGTCGACCCGGCACACACATCTCAGACATGTCCCTCTTGTGGCGAAAGAAACAAGGCGAAAGACCGGACTTATGTCTGTAAATGCGGATTTAAGAAACATCGAGATGTAGTTGGTGCGATGAATATCCGATACGCACCTGTGGTTGATGGTAAAAGTCAATCAGCCTGAGAATCTATATGATCTGTCTCAGGAGGGGTGATGGCACACCCTCATCTGGAGGTTTGAGCAAAACAGAAATGGACTGCGCTC
>NZ_JACSJL010000033.1:0-354 GCF_018617075.1 Exiguobacterium sp. s123
GAATTTGATATAGCTCTTAAATTGACGAAGCTTGCGCTTCATTCAAAAATGGTAAAACTTATTTTTGCCTCATCGTTCAGTTTTCAAAGACCAAAAAAATAAATGGTCGGGAAGACAGGATTCGAACCTGCGACCCCTTGGTCCCAAACCAAGTGCTCTACCAAGCTGAGCTACTTCCCGTTAAAATGGTGCACCCTGAGAGATTCGAACTCCCGGCCTTTAGATTCGTAGTCTAACGCTCTATCCAGCTGAGCTAAGGGTGCATTATGGTGCGGTCGAGAGGACTTGAACCTCCACGGTGTTAACCACCACTAGGCCCTCAACCTAGCGCGTCTACCGATTCCGCCACGACCG
>NZ_JACSJL010000034.1:0-346 GCF_018617075.1 Exiguobacterium sp. s123
GCTCGATCCATCCCTTTTCTCGAATCTGTTAACTCGCTATGACTAGTATACTTCTTAATCCATTTTCGAAGAACAGATCCATCACTGATTTGATAGTTGGAGAGGACTTCCATCGTGGTGGCCCCGTCGAGGTAGTCACGGGCGGCCGCGATTTTCTGTTCCTTGGTGTACTTCGATTCCTTCAATGCGTCACTCCCGCCGGTAGCGAATTTCACTTTCCACACCCGGAGGGTATTCTCAGAAACGTGATGAGTCTTCATGATTTCCTTCCATGTATGCGTTTCTTCTTCCATCATGCGCAGTGCAGCCAGTTTTTGTTCGATTGAATGCCGACTTCTCGCCATAA
>NZ_JACSJL010000035.1:0-277 GCF_018617075.1 Exiguobacterium sp. s123
ATTTCCTTCCATGTATGCGTTTCTTCTTCCATCATGCGCAGTGCAGCCAGTTTTTGTTCGATTGAATGCCGACTTCTCGCCATAAAAAACACTCCCCAATAGAATAAACAAATTTGTTATTTCATCTGTCTACCTATTGAGGAGCATATCATATCAACCTTCTTATTTCTTTATTCTTTATTCTAATATATGTAGCTGTTACTTTCCTCTTCCCCATGCTAAAAAGTCGGTACCCAATGCTAAAAAGTCGGTACCCAATGCTAAATAGTTGGTATCC
>NZ_JACSJL010000036.1:0-264 GCF_018617075.1 Exiguobacterium sp. s123
CTAATCCTCCATATTGGTGACCCGTACGGGATTCGAACCCGTGTTACCGCCGTGAAAGGGCGGTGTCTTAACCGCTTGACCAACGGGCCTAAATTGGCTCCGCAAGTAGGATTTGAACCTACGACCTACCGGTTAACAGCCGGTTGCTCTACCACTGAGCTATTGCGGAACGATCTTGCCTGGCAACGTCCTATCCTCACAGGGGGAGATCCCCCAACTACTTTCGGCGCTGAGACGCTTAACTTCCGTGTTCGGCATGGGAAC
>NZ_JACSJL010000037.1:0-234 GCF_018617075.1 Exiguobacterium sp. s123
GAAGCGTGGCGACACGTGGAGCTGAATGATACTAATCGGTCGAGGCTTTGATCTAGTCTAATGGTTTGTGTTGATGAATCCTCAGTTTTGAGAGAACAATCTCAAAAACATGTTGACATTATGTTAAGATAATGTTAATATCATATTTGTCTGGTGGCGATAGCGAGACGGCCACACCCGTTCCCATGCCGAACACGGAAGTTAAGCGTCTCAGCGCCGAAAGTAGTTGGGGGA
>NZ_JACSJL010000038.1:0-225 GCF_018617075.1 Exiguobacterium sp. s123
GACACGTGGAGCTGAATGATACTAATCGGTCGAGGCTTTGATCTAGTCTAATGGTTTGTGTTGATGAATCCTCAGTTTTCAGGGAACAAACCCTAAAACAATATTGACATGCGTATGACGCGGTGTTAATATTCATTTTGTCTGGTGGCGATAGCGAGACGGCCACACCCGTTCCCATGCCGAACACGGAAGTTAAGCGTCTCAGCGCCGAAAGTAGTTGGGGGA
>NZ_JACSJL010000039.1:0-218 GCF_018617075.1 Exiguobacterium sp. s123
TCGTTCGTCATGACGGCGAAGTGTTTTAGACCGAGATCGATCCCGACCTTGTTCTCGGCTGGGATCCATGGTTCATCGTCCTGTTCGACGAGGAGGGAGACAAAGAACTTGCCTGTCTTGGTCATCGACACCGTCGCCGACCGGATGACGCCCTCGAACGGACGATGTTGGGTGAACCGCACGAACCCGACCTTCGGCAGCCGGACCTTGCCCGCCTC
>NZ_JACSJL010000007.1:0-142854 GCF_018617075.1 Exiguobacterium sp. s123
ACGTTTAATCGTTTCGCTCGATACATTTCCAGCGGTGGAGACGAAATAGGATCGTGTCCAGAGACTCGGCAAATGTTGAAGATGAGGAACTCGGCCTGTGCCGGCGTCGGGTGGAGCCTGTATTTATAGCCTTTCAGCATGTCCGTCCCTCCTCCCTCCAGAAGATCGTGATGTGTCCTCCTCGTCCGATACCCGCGGAAGGGGAGGGAGAATCTGACGGAATCACGAACTTTTGTTCGTCACATCTGTCACAGGGGGAAAAGACGTTTGGACTGGGCGATTCATCTCCCACCTACGCTAGGCTTCGCCCCGAGACGCTTGGAGGAGGGAGAATTCTCGCCTGATTTAGTTAAATTTTTGTATAGAAATAGACCTAATTTCCTTTACAAAATTAGGTCTATTTGCCTATTATTGTTTGATGCGAACAGTGAACGGTCCATCGCCTTCAATTTCTTCAAATGTGACCGATACCGGGTACGCATGTTTCCCGTGAACTGGCTCTTCAAGACGAATCATCGTAAAGCCGACCACGTCCTCCCCACTCACGAGTTCAAGCGGGAGCTTCTCGACGTTCAAATGGCGGTCGTATCCGTTGCGAAGGAGAATCGTCGCCGTGACGTCCGTCTCTTCCTTCTCCACCGATACGAGCATCAAGTTGAACTCGTTCTCCCCGACTGGCGGCGTCGAGATGTTCGTCCGCATGAGCTGTTGCCATGCAACCTTCGAGAACTTCGCTTCTTCTTCCGGTGACACGGGCTGAAGCGGGTCAATCGGGTTCATTTGGAAGACGAGTCGGAGCGAGTCGTACGACTCCACTTCCCCGAACATCTCATCCAAGAAGAAGTCTAAATAGACCGGTTTGCTCGTCCACGCCTCAAAGCTCGGCAATTCAGAACGTCCGAGGACCTTCCGTCCGATTGGGACGTTATTCGCGTCTAGCAAAAGGACCGGTAAGTCGTTGATCTCGAACGAGCTCGGAAGCGTGTTGCGGAACAACGCCACGATCGACAAGTCATGCCCGATTGACTCGACATTCAACAACTCAATCGAGAGCTGATTATCGAGAAGTGGTGGAAGTCGTTTCGCATGATAACGGAAGACGTACTCGTCCTCTTTCGGGATCCCCATCGCGTCGTCGATGACGAGCGTCAATTGGCGCCCTTCCTCTTTATTTCCTGTCTCAATCTGTTTACGTTTACGAAATCCTAACATTATACTTCCTCCTCTGCCATCTCAGCGAAATAACGGTCGAGCTGGCATAGTTCCGTCGTGACATCCCGTGCGATATTGATATACGTCTGTTCGAAGATTTCTAGTCCTTCTTTTCCGAACTGACGGCTCGGGTCTTCCTGACCGTAGCTGCGAAGCCCGATCCCTTCTTTCAATCCGCTCATCGTCGTCAAATGGTCCGTCCACTTCATGTCGACGGCGCGGAGAAGCGACTCTTTGGCGAAGAGGACGATGTCGTCCTGTTCGAGGCGCGACGCCGTCGCAGCGATGATCGCCTCCATCCAGTCGTTTAAAGCATCCTTCAGTTCACGCGTATCGGCGATGTCTTTTGACCATGTCGGCTCCTGCATCGTCAAGTAGCGCAAGTCTTCTTTCAACTCATCAATCGGCCATTCCTCAGGTACGAGTTCATCCGACACATGCATGTCGATGCTGTTCTCGAGGGCGAGACGCATCATGCCGAGGACGTTTTTCGTGATGGCATCCGCATCGGCGTTGACGGCCTGGTTACGAATCGTATAGATGATATTGCGTTGCTCGTTCAAGACGTCATCGAGTTTGAACAAGTAGTCCCGAATCGAGACGCCGAGTCCTTCGATCGTCGTCTGCGCATATTCGATGATCTCGATCGCATCTTTCGACGAGACCTCACCTGTCGCGCTCGGCTTTAATTTTTTCTCCACGCGTTCTAGTTTCTGCGCCGCATAACGTTTCACGATCTCATCTTCGAGCGAGACGAAGAACTCGGTCGCACCCGGGTCGCCTTGACGTCCCGAACGACCGCGGAGCTGGTTGTCGACACGTTTTGACTCGTGGCGCTCCGTCCCGATGACGAAGAGACCGCCCGCTTCCTTCGCTTTTGCGTCGAGCGTGATGTCTGTCCCACGTCCGGCCATGTTCGTCGCAATCGTCACTTTGCCGAATTGACCGGCGTCCGCGATGATGTCGGCTTCCTGAGCGACCGTCTTCGCGTTCAACACGTCATGCTCGATCCGCTTCTTCTTCAAGTGCTTGCTGATGGCTTCCGATTGTGCGATTGAGGTCGTCCCGATCAAGATTGGACGTCCCGTCGCATGCAGTTCTGCCACTTTCTCAGTGACCGCCGCATACTTTTGCTCGGTCGTCATGAAGATGCGGTCCGGATGGTCGACACGCTGACGTTTGCGGTTCGTCGGCACTTGGACGACGTCCATGTTGTACGTCTTCAAGAACTCTTGGCGCGACGTCTGGGCCGTCCCCGTCATCCCCCCAACGAGCGGATACATGCGGAAATAGTGCTGAATCGTAATCTCCGCCGTCGTCTTGTTCTCTTCGGTGATGGTGACGCCTTCTTTCGCCTCGAGCGCCTGATGCAACCCTTCCGACAGGCTTCGTCCTTCCATGATGCGTCCTGTGAACAAGTCGATGAGTTCAATCTTGTCTTCTCGGACGATATAGTCGACGTCAAGCTCAAACAAGACGTTCGCACGGAGCGCCTGGACGAGATAGTGATAGAGCACCTGGTGTGAGGCGCTGAACAGGTTGTCGATGGCGAACAGCTCTTCAATCTTGACGATTCCTTCTTCCGTGAACGTCGCAGATTTCGACTCGAGGTCGACCTCGTAGTCGGTCTCCTCGAACTCAGAAATGATCTGTTGTGCCAACTGTTTCAACCGGATATGTGACCGGTCCTTCTGCGCGATGATGAGCGGCGTCTTCGCCTCATCGATCAAGATGCTGTCGACTTCATCGACGATGGCGAAATGGAAAGGACGTTGGACCCGTTCTTCCGGCTTATGGACAAGGTTGTCACGCAAGTAGTCGAACCCGAACTCTGTCCCGACCCCATACGTGATATCCGCCTGATATGCGGAACGCTTCTCGTCCGCTTCGATGTCAGGGACGTTCAAACCGACCGTCAACCCGAGGAAGTCATGGATCTTCCCAATTTGTTCTGCGTCACGTCTCGCCAAATAATCGTTCACCGTGATGACGTGGACGCCTTTTCCTTCAAGCGCCTTGACGTAACTCGGCAAAGCGGCGACGAGCGTCTTCCCTTCTCCCGTTGGCATCTCCGAGATGTTCCCTTCGAGGAGGGCGAACCCACCGATGAGCTGCACGTCATAGTGACGCATGCCGAGCACACGGACTGACGCTTCGCGGACGAGAGCGAATCCTTCTTCCGCGATGTCATCCACTTTCTTTCCATCCAAAAGACGTGCTTTGAGCGTCTCCGTATATGTACGCATCTCGTCATCCGAGAGGGCTTTCATCGTTGTCTCTAATTCATTAATACGCGCGACCCGTCGTTCGTACGCTTTCAAACGCCGGCTTTGATCATTCGTTAACTGTTTTACAAATTGGATCACACTAATAGCCTCCATCTTTCTATCAATTCATCACTTACATACTCGTCTATTATAACGAAAATCGAACCAATTCGGAGACTTTTTTACGAAAACTTCCTAAAAGTTGGTTTTTAGACACGTGAAAACCTATAAATTTTGGTTAATTTTCAAAAAGTATTTGTAAAAATATTTTCAATTCACTATTTGAGATGACGTGAGACCGTGTTACGATGAAAAAAACAGAACATTTGTTCGTAAAAAGGAGTGGTAACGATGCGCAGACGAATCTTTTGTATCGACAGCGTCTCGTTCTATGCCAGTTGCGAGTGTGCCGCGCGCAACAAAAATCCTTACAAGACAAAGCTCGTCGTCCTCTCGAACCTCCAGGACAGCGGGGCACTCGTCCTCGCGGCGACCCCGAAGATGAAGCAGCTCGGAATCAAGACCGGGTCACGTCGTTTCCACATCGACCGCCTCCCGTGGCACGAACGACGGGACGTTTTATATGCCGAGGCGCGGATGAGTCATTACTTGAACGTCTCCATCCAAATCATCCATATCCTCCATCAGTTCGCCCCGCCCGAGGCGATTCGTGTCTATTCGATTGACGAGACGCTCGTCGATATGAGCGGGACGGAGCGGCTGTTCGGGAGTGACGAGCACGTCGCCCACCTCATGCGTGCGACGATTTTTCGCTATACAGGGATTCCCGTCACCATCGGCATCGGACCGAACAACGTCCTCGCCAAGCTCGTCCTCGATTTGCATGCAAAAAAGGAAGGTGTCGCCACGTGCCTTCTCCAAGACGTCGAACGGCTCATCCATCCGGCTCCGATCGAGAAGATGTGGGGTGTCGGCACGAAAATGGCGGTCCACCTGCAGCGGCTCGGCATCTGGACGATCGGGGATTTGGCCCGTTATCCGCTCGAATCCCTTCATGAAAAGTTCGGTGTCATCGGTGCAGAACTTTGGCATCACGCTTGGGGCATCGACGAGTCGCCGACCATCCTGCCGGCGAGCTCTTTGTTCGGTGCGAAACGGACGCGACCGAAGTCGATCGGACACGGTATCACTCTCATGAAAGATTACACGACGTATTCCGCAATCCGGCTCGTCTTACAAGCGATCGCGGTCGAAGTCGGCATGCGAACCAGGCAAGCGGGACTCGTCGGAGGGACGATCCATCTCGGGGTGCGCTATACGCGGACGAGCGATCGGGCTGGCTTCAGTAAACAAAAGAAGCTCCCCCGCTTCACAGCGGACGAGCAAGAGTTTCTCCCGATCTTATTGCAGCTATTTTTAGACGGCTGGGAAGAGACGGAGGCCGTCCGTTACGTCTCGGTCGCTCTCGGCAAGCTCGAGCCACGGAGCGATCACGTCCAGTTATCGTTCTTCGAAGACGAATGGGCGAAAGCGAAACGGCTCGACTTCCTCGATTTGATTGACGGCCTGAACGTCCGGTTCGGTCGCGGCACGATCCGACCGGCGTCGAGCCTACTAAAAGACAGTCCGCTCCGGACGCGCCAACGTCTAATCGGCGGACATAAACAAGGAGGCGATTCCTCATGAGCAAGACCCGCTATCGTGACCGGGGTGAGTTGAAATGGATCCCATTTCTCATGCCCGAGCACGTCGCCCTACTGAAACGTTATTATGCCCAAATCCAAAAGATCGAACTGCCCGACTTGGACGAACAGCTCCTCTATATTTGGCAGACCGAGCTCGAACGAGCCATCCGTGAAGGCGACCAAGTCGAGGTGACCTTGTTCGTAGACGGCTTGACGACAAGCATGCGCGGCTACGTCCACGCCATCTATTATGCCGAGCGCGAAGTCGAGCTGTTCGACGGCGAGGTGCGGCGCGTCCCGTTTGGCGATATCTTGTCCGTTCGTTAAGACGCCTCGATCGCTTCCTGGGTCGTCTCGAACGTCTCGATCCCGTCAAGCAGACCATAGTGAGTAAGCGTCGCGCGGACCGATGGCGACAGATGTGCGAAGATGACATGCCGGTCGGCTGCTTTCAGCTCGGTGACGACACGCCGCAACTCTTCGACCGCGGTCACGTCGATGACGGGACAACGATGGAAGTTGAAGATGAACACGTTCGGTTCCCGATGGATGTGATGGAGGACGTGCTCGAACAACTCGACCGCACCGAAGAAGAGCGGACCTTCGACACTGAAGACGATTTGGCCGTCTCGCGTGACGTACCGTTCTGTCCGTTCACGCACATCGATCGTATCAGCCATTCGTTTCGCGAAGAGTGCGAGCGCACAGATGACGCCGACCTCGACGGCGACGACCAAGTCGACGAATACCGTCAACAGTAGCGTGACGAGAAGGACGAGCGACTCGGATGAACGATGACGCAACATCACCATCACGTGATGACGTTCGGACATGTTCCAGGCGACCCGCATCAAGATCGGAGCGAGTGCGGCGAGTGGCACGTAACTCGCGAACGGCGCGAGGACGAGCACTGCGATGAGGACCGTGAGTCCGTGGATGACACCGGCACGTCGGCTGACCGCTCCCGCCTGAATGTTTGTCGCCGTCCGGGCGATGGCACCTGTCGACGGGATCCCACCGAAGAACGGTGTGATCACGTTCGCGAGACCTTGCCCGAACAGTTCCTTGTCCGGCTTCATCTTCGTCCCCGCCATCCCATCAGCGACCGTTCCCGATAAAAGTGATTCGAGTGCGCCAAGGAAGGCGATGGCGAACGCGGACGGAAGGAGCGTTGTGATCAAGTTTAGGTCGATTGTGAGCCAGTTGAATTCTGGCAGTCCGCTCGGGATGCCGCCGTAGGCACTTCCGATCGTCGCGACCTCACCCGGGATGAGGACACTGACAAACGTCGGGACGAGCATCGCCATGAGTAAAAGGGGTAAACGGAACGGCAGCTTCGGGACGAGCCAAAGCGTCAAAAAGCCGATTCCGGCAATGACGATCGGCCAAGGACTCGCTTCGGGCAACGCCTGACCGAGGCGAAGCAAGTTCTCGTGAAAATGTGGCGCCTTCTCAAACGTGACCCCTAACAACTCATCGAGCTGGTCGACGAAGATGACGACGGCAATCCCAGCCGTGAAGCCAATCGTGACGGCCCGGGGCATAAACCGGATGAGCCGTCCGACCCGGAGCACGCTCATGAGGAGCAGCAACATTCCGGCGAGAACGGTCGTGACGAGCAATCCCTTATATCCGTATGCGAGGACGACACCCGAGACGATCGGGATGAACGCTCCCGTCGGTCCGGCAATCTGGAACGTCGAACCTCCGAACAGGCTGACGAGGATTCCTGCGAAGATGGACGTGTAGAGCCCATACACCGGCGGGACGCCTGAGGCGATGGCGAATGCCATGGCGAGCGGGATGGCGACGACACCGACCGTGATCCCGGCCGAGATGTCCTTTTGCCACATCTCACGCGTGGAGAGTGAGTCTTGCATCATACATTCCTTCTTTCCAATCAGTTCAAAAGCGAGTTTAGTGTACGCCTGGAAAGAGGGCTTGTAAACGGATTGAGAAAAACGTTAACAGAATGTACAAAAGAAAAAGACGCACCTTTCGATGCGTCTCCCTTCAATTCGTCGGAGCCTCTACGACTTGATCGCCATCTTCCGCGTCTTTCGCCAGCAACTTCACATGACGACCGAATAACCACATGACGACGAGATGGGCTTTCGCCTGTGTCTTCGTATAGAACCACCACGGGAGGGCCGGTACGAACTCATGGATGGCGACGAGTCCTTCATCCGACTCCGGTAAGCGTCTAAACTCGAGACGCCCTGTCTGATCCTCTTCACTTAACTTGACGAACTTGCCCCCGTCAATCGCAAAGGATGCCATATCGTCCGTCGCTTCCTGTTCAAGCGATAGATGAAGCGCGACGAACGACGGATCGAGCAGCGCAATCTCCCAATCATCATCTTCTTTCGTCGTCTGAATGAGCGGATACATAAAACGACCGAGCCATTCAAAGTACGTGTCCGCCATCCAAAGCGCCGACTTTTCTTCCGGCAGACCGAACCGCTGAATCGAACGGACCGTATACGATTTCGGTTGCTTTTTCTTCTTACCGCCCGAGGACTGCTTCTCTTCTTCCTCAAGCGCATGTTCGACCGCCTGTTTGAACGGAATCTCTCCCTGGCCGATACCTTCGACCGTGTCTTCCGCGACCATCGCGTGCCCCATGCTCTCGACGAGCGGATAGACGGTCGCCTTCGGTTCACCCGTGACCGCCATGACCCACAGGCGCGACAGTTTGATTGTCGGGAACGGGAAGTCGATCAAGACGCGACGCTTGTCCATGACTTCGGCTGTCTGTTCGATCATCTTCCGATACGTCATCACCTCGGGACCCCCGATGTCGATATGACGGTCATAAAGCGACTCGGCACCGACGACCGAGATGAGCGCCTGAACGGCTTCACGGATGTCGATTGGATGTGTCTCCGTTTTCGTCCAGCGTGGCAAGATCATCGTCGGCAACCGTTTGACGAGCTTCGCTAAAATCGGGAACGACGAACCTTCCGGACCGATGATCAGTCCAGCTCGAATCGTCGTTACCGGTACTCCTTGTCCGCCGAGGATGCGTTCGACCTCAAGTCGACTCTTCAAATGACGCGACAACGTCTTCTCTTGCTTCGGGATGATTCCGCTCAAATAGACAATCTGTTCGATGTCGTTCGCCTTCGTCGCCCGGGCGAAGTTGTCCGCAATGAGCGCATCCATGTCCTCGAACGTCGCTTGCGTCAAGCCGCCGTCCGGAATCATCGAGTGCACGAGGAACATCGCGTAATCCGCGCCCTCGCATGCTTCTTTGGTTGCCTCATATGAAAATAAGTCACAGGCACGCCATGTGATATGGGCCTCATCTTCTTTATTTTTCGTTGATCGCGATAACGCGATGATGTCGTACTCTTCTTTTAGCTGCTCCATCACGTTCGAGCCGATATAGCCGCTCGCCCCCGCAATGACAATCGTTTTCCGCATAATGGTCACTCCCCTAATTATTCGCATAGAGGTAATGTACCCTTCTTTTTTAAAAGATAAATCAGTCTAAGTATGTAGAGCCTGCTCGACCGATTCATACTAAAATGAGAATAATTAGAAAAAGGAGGGATATTCATGGGATTTTGGTACTTTCTTTTGCTTGGGTTGGGAATTATCCTCATCGTGCGAGGGATTGCAAGTAGCGCGAAACAAGGTGGATTGATTTTAGTCGGGCTTGTGATGGTCGGGGTATCCATATTTATGTTCCAAGATGGCAGCGCGGACTTGATCGCGAATTGGTTGGATCAAATCACCGGTCGATAAATCATGTCCTGCGAATCACAGCAAGATAAATTGACGATCCGATGCTTTGTATGAAAAAGACAAGCATGACAAAGTAGATGAAATAATATTGATCGAAAACTTGAAAAACTGCGACGAGGGCGACACCAACATAGACACCGATTGACAACATCGAATAAGAAATCGATTTGACTTTTAAGGCGATCTGTCGCCCTCGTTCGTCTTGTGATTCGATTTTTCGTTCAAAGTTCGCCTTATAAAGTTCTGAGACAATTACACCAACAATCAAGACAAGAATTCCATACAGCAATACTTGATCCATCTTCACTCCTCCTCATATGTAAATAATGCGGGTAGTTCTTCATCGAGTACCGCCGCAATTTTGAACGCAAGGATGAGCGACGGGTTATACTTGTTTTTCTCAAGTGCAATAATCGTTTGACGACTTACTCCGACTGAATCAGCCAATTGTTGCTGGGTCCAGCCTTTCTTTGCACGACTGAGGAATATTTGATTTTTTAACGTCACCATCGCCTCCTCATTGTATTCAAGTTCAGTGTAAACTATTTTTTACTAAATGTTAAGAATATATTACATAAAAAAGATTTTAAACCAAATATACCCTTTAGCATGTAGCTATCATCCACGTGAATCGTCTGAAATGACACTACATTACGATGCGACTTTTATATGGAGGGAACACGACAATGAAACAGTTCAAACGAGTAAGTGTCCTTGCGTTATTCGCCTTGATTGGATTTGCTCTTTTCCATTATGCGACTGAGTCGAAGACAGGTTCCGCTGCATGGACGACAGAAGCTGCGACACATCACTTCAAAGATATCTTAGAAGCGCAGCGAGAGGCGATTGAAGCGCATACTCCTCTTGAGAATATCGAGCGAACGAAACTGTCACACGAAGATGACGTCGTCCGGCTCCTCCTCGGTCAGCGGGATTGGGTCGAGCAATTCCACTATACGATTCAGGAGGTACAAGTGGACGAAAAAGGTGGACTTCTATACGCAAATGCTTATGTGACAAGAAATCTTCAATTTGAGAGTGGTGTCACGACCGGGCTTGGTGACGAGATGACGATTCAATTGACGTCTCCGAATGAGACAATCGAAGAGGTAGAGCTCGACAATCATAGCGTGACACAATCAGGCCAACCCTTTTTCAAACGCTGGATCAGTCGAGTGTTTGACTGAACAAATCCCACTTTCCGATTGGAGAGTGGGATTCTTTTTTAAAACGATAAATCTAAACCAGTACCATCATCAAGAAGTTCTCCGCTTTTAGCGGTATAGTCAACACGAATCTCGGCTCGCTTCAGGATGTCGTTCTCTTGTAACGCAGACATCCACGTCCGAACTCGCTCTTCGTCATCGGCTTCCGGCTCCCGATGAAGCGTCAATAAGATTGTCGGCGAAACGTCGGCTGTCTGATAGGCGATTGGATTTGCCGAGGAGACATCGAGTTGTCGGATACTTTCTTCGTCATATAGGACGATATAGGTGATGTCTGCACCAAACGCCGTATCAATCGAATCTTCAATCACCTCTGTGACCGCATCTTCCCATTTGGATGAGAGAAACGTATCAACGATTTCTCCGGTCGATTCATTCTCGTAAACATAAAATTCCGTTCCCGTCACCGAATCCACCGCAATCGCCGCATACTCAAACGGAAAGTTTCCCATGTTGTCGAATAATACGTCCTCTGTCACTTCAGCATCTTTGAATCGCTCGAGTACATATGATTCAGCCATCTTCATCACTTTTGCTTCCTCATCGGGATCTGGTTGCATCGACCGATAAAAGGCAAATACCAACCCCGCCACCCCAATCACAATCACACCAAATCCGACCAAAAGCCACTTCAAGTAACGTTTCATATCGACTCCTCTCATAACTGTTTGTTCATGGCGATGGACGCTTCTTGGAATCCGAGTCGTTTATATAATCGCTGTGCGTCTGGATTCGTACCGAATACACTTAGTCCAATGGATGTTGCGCCAAGTTCTTCTGAGACCACTTTTTCAAGTTTCTCAAACACCGCTGTCGCATACCCTTGCCCACGGTACGTCTCTTCAATCAAAATGTGATAAATGAAGATGCGTTTCGATTCAGCTTGAAACGCATACCACAAAATCCCGACACGAGTGTCTCCGTTCATCACATGAACAATCGTCTGTCCATCCTCGGGTTGATTGTCTGGGAAAAGATTCCGAATCAATTGAGTCGATTCCTCTTGCGCCAACACCAACGGAAGTTGATAGTTGCGCGCGACATCTTTTGCATAATCGTCAATCAACCAAGTCACATAATTCGCGATTTCTGGTCCCGTCATCCTGGCAAAATGAATGGTCATCTGTTTACCCCTAAACGTTTTCCCTTAGTGTAACATACAATTTTTGGAATCACCGTTTCTAGTGAAGTTCAGGATTTTGTAAAATTATCGTATGTTATAGGCGTGAATTCAATTTCATATGCTTCACCAAGCGCTACTTGCAAACGCTCCGAAAGTAAGTCCCCTTCACGATTATGTTGCTCCACCTTGATTTCCCATCCTTTAGCAAGTGTATCCGTGTCCCAGTCAATCCATTCTCCGAATCGACTAACCCATTCATAGAAATCACGCTTCAATTGGTCAGAAATCGTAAACTCATTCAATTCTATATTGTATCGACAGGTCGCACACCATGTCGGGTCCGCCCCCACATCCGACTCTATCGTAATTCTTTTCAAATTTTCACAATCACAAATCCTTTTCATTCATTCGCCCCCCAGGTTTAAGGTTAGATTCTGCATACTTATTCAAAATTAGGAAGATATCCTTTTGATTTATTCAGTCGAGAAATGTAGAGATGAAAATGGTGTGCAGATTGTCTTTCATACAATTGATGGCTTAAGTGGATTAGATGAGACTAGTTGGTTATTCCCTTATTCAGTGACACGAACTAAAGAAAACCATTGGTCTAAGCGAACGAATGATTTTCTAGGTTTAATATAATGTGTCTTTAGCAACTTCATTTGTCGGATCTAGAACAAGAATTTTTTTCGCGATGGACTTTGCTTGTTCATCACTTACAATCTTTTCTGGGACGATGTTCAGAAATAACAGGTTCTCTAAGCGCTTCACATCTGCAGCATCAGTCAAATCCACGGCTCTTTGAGCATGGTATAAGGAAGAGGTATAAGCCCCTTCAATGTGGCAAAGGGGCTGTGATAGGACTTGAAAAGCTAAGTCATGTAATTTATCGTCCTCTGTGTCCAATAACAGATAGACGAGTACGGAGTAATTCGACAGATTTTCATTATCATACGCCAAAGTTAATAAATCATTTTTAAATGTTTCAAAATCAGTAGTTTGATAGATGTCTTTTACTTCTTTAAACCGGCCTGACACAATTAAAGTTTCTAAATTATTTGACACTGTTTATACACCTACGCATTACTTATTTCTTTTTCTCCATGGATTATGGTAATGAAGCATTTGTGCACTTATAAAGATTAATTTTGGATATAATGGGTTTAAATGTTAAAATTAAAAATCGAAGGGGACTTTAAATGATCAAAAAAATCTTATGGGTACTATTGATGATGGGGTTAGCTCTATTTATTATTACTTTACAAATCAATCGATTGGGTGAAATGACACCGGAGATACAAATGACATTATTTATGTCGCTGGGAATTGTTGTCGTATTATTTATTCCACCACTCATCATGTCGTTCTTTTCAAATCCAATTATTTCATATCTAAACATTGCATACCAGGGAGTAATCGCTATATCTTTTTTAGGAATGTTGCCTGTTGGTTTTATGATTCCAAACGGCATGTTTACAGCGATTATAGCATTGCTTGGGGTCGGGATTAGCTCGATGAGTATCATAACAATTTTAAGAACTAAAGAACTGAGTATTAGAAACTAACATACAAATATTCAAGTGAAAGTTAAAAGTGATGTGCTGATGTCTATGCTGTTCAACTATAGTGAATACTAAAACAAAAGTCGGACCGGTTTAATTAGGTTCGACTCTTTTCATGCCTTCGGAGCCCAATTGTTTTCATAGCCATTTTGAACGGCAAAGTGATACAAATGAATGAGTTTCGATTCTTTGTATGTAGACATGTGTTCTGCCGTACGCAGTTCATGATTTCGTTCTACCAAATTGTAAAGATAATCGATATTCGCTAACCGATTATTTTTACTCGTATTACATGTCGGGCATGACAGCACAAAATCTCATGCCAATCGACATCTTCCGTGTCTTTTGCCAGTAACTTCACATGACGACGAGATGAGCCTTGAACGGCTCCACAGATTTCGATTGGAGGTGTTTCCGTCTTTGTCCAGCGTGGCAAAATCATCGTCGGCAACCGCTTGACGAGCTCGCTATAATCGGGAACGACGAACCTTCCGGACCGATATCAAACCACAAGCCTGGAAAACCTATACCAAATGAAGAAAGACGACGTTTGATGAAAAACTCGAAGTAGCGCTCGACTGCATCAGCCAGAACCGGAGCTTTCGTGAGACCGCAGAAATCCATCGGGTCTCGTACCAACAGCTCTATCTATGGGTGAAAAAATATGACCATGGAGGGTCAGACGCCCTACTCGACCGACCGAAGATGGCACGCTCACGTCTGAAAAACTCGTTCAGGTCGAGATGAGACGCTTGGCGAAAGAGAATGAATTTCTCCGTATACAGAACGACTACCTAAAGAATTGAAGGAGGTCGAAAGGGGGCAAAACTGAACCAGATCAGGTATTCGCATGAATATGAATCGATTCGCTGCCTTCACTCCGAATGCGGTCATTCGGTGGCCCGACTATGTGAAATCGCCGGAGTCTCGAGGGCAGGGTACTACAGATGGTTGAAGCATCAACCGTTCATACGTGAAATCGAGAATCGCCAGGTTCTCGAAGAGTTGCGAAGCATACATCAAGAAACCAGAGGCATCTACGGGTATCGGACGAATGGCCCTGAACATTCGCAGACGGTTTAATCCGTTCTTACGTCATCGGGAGATCAAACAACACCAGCCTCGTCTTCGAAACGCTTCATCAGACCCTGCAGGACGACCCAGGCGCGACGCCCCTACTCCACCATAGCGACAGAAGGTTCTAGTATATCACGAGGACCTTCGGCCGAATGACAGTTGAAGCGGGTATCACCCAAAGCATGTCCCGGGTGGGAAGGTGCATTGACAACGGACCAATGGAATCCTTTTTCAGTGCACTCAAATGCGAGAGTTATAGCCTTCAGAAATACCGTACTTATTAAGATCTCACCGAGGTAGTGACCGAATACATACGTTTCTATAATCAAGACCGATTCCAAGAACGACTAAACGGCCTCAGCCCATTAGAATTCAGGGCTGAAGCCGTCTAAACGTTTTTTATTATTTCCACTGTCTACTTGACGGAGAGCAGTTCAATTTTAGGCTTCCTTTTTCATCATGCGGCCACTTTCAATATTCAGGGAGATTCATATTATATAAGGAAAAGACACAGGGCCGCACCTAGCCGATCCATCTCGATAATTTTCAAGAGTAACACATAAAAAAACTTTTTAACCTAATGTTAAGAAATAAATTTTAAACTGTTGTTGACATTTACAATGAATATATCTTCTATATAGACCGTAAACAGATTCGTCACTTCAAAAAGAAAATGATAAAAAATCTTACTCTACTAATTCCAACACTTTCATAAAATTTTCACATTAATTCTTTCAAAATAAATTCAATCTTTTTTATTTTATTTGGGTAAGTTACACAAATATCTCTATACGTATCTTTATCAAAAGATAATAAATATGATCTGTATCCGGCTAAATAATTTACGATGACATTACGTCTTCCTTCAATATTAGAGGGTAGGCTAGGAAAGAAGTCTTCTAAAGTAGTAATTCGATTTAAATACTCATTAAAGTTTTTAGGTTTTTTCTTTTTCCCATCAAGATTTTCATAGGCATATATTAAAGTGTTTACTTTTTTAAGCTTATTTCTTGATAAGGAGATTCGATTTGATACCACATATCCGTTAAGTACAATCTGTTCTTTTGTTTTTTTAATTTTACTTCTATTGAGTTCAAGACAATTGTCTTTTAAAATTTTTGAAATCATTTTCACGAAAAAATCTTTATGTAGTCGACTGTCATTTGAAGAAAATAACATGTCATCAGCATATCTTGTATAACTAATATTAAATTTACGACAATAGTTACGAATCCTTATATCTAACCTTCTGAAAACAACGTTAGATACTTGTGGAGAAGTTACAGCACCTTGCGGCAAGCTTCCATTTAAAGTGACTATATCAATTATAGTATCAAGAACATGGGTCTTTTCATTAATATCAGAAATAATAATATACTCGTCCAATACATCTTTTATGTTTTCACTTTTTAAAGAAGGAAAAAAATCCTTAATATCTAATCTTAAATAAAAATCTTTTTTCAAATGTTCTTTTAAAAAATCTAAGTAATTCTTCCCTTTAACAAATCCACAAACACAATTCGGTAATGGGATATATATCAAAAAGTTATTTAATAGATTCTTTTGAAATGCAAATAAATCACTTTTTGAATTGATTGCATTAATATTTCTTACTTTATTATTTATAGATAATTCAAAACTATTATATGCATCAAGTTTATTAGTTAGAGACAACGGGAGGGAAATCGATTCATAACCTAATATTTTTTTATAGAAATAACTTTCTTCGTAAATATTAATATTATTACCCCCTGAATAAATTGTAAGAATGGAGTAAGTACCTTCTGAAAATATTAATCTTGTGCGCAAAGCAAATGCTGCGTAAACATCGATGAGCAAATAGCGACATTGACTCCTTGGATTTTAAATATATCACCTAGAGTTTTCAAGTCTAGGTGACTTTTTCGACAAGGTACCCGTAAAGGGAAATTGCTACTTACTCCATTACAAACTCTAACTTTTTAATTATATCAGTTAATTCTGGAAATAGAAGAGAAAACTGTTTTTCCTTTTCTTTTTCATTGAGATTGTTGTAAACATATTCTATGAATTCAACAACCCAACCTGATCCTTTTTTCACTTTTTGCAAATTCAAAGCATCTATGTAGCCATTTTTCATTGCATTATCGGGGAGACTAGATATATGTGCACTGTTTAATTGAACTAAAGTATCTAATTTCCCTTCCACTATAGTTCTTAGAATATTTACTTTATACCTCACACTTCCGCTTTTCTCGATAAGTTCTTTTAGTTTATCTTTTTGAGAATATCTAGAATAATCGCTAGTAATCCAAGAAATAAAGAAAGTATAATTTTCTTTATTAATTAATACCCCTTCGATAGTCGTTTCGACAGGATATACATTGTAGTATTTACAATAATTTTTCACAAGAGTTCTAAATGTTCTATAAAGATCATCATCGAATGTAAAAGTACTTTCGTTAATATTAAACTTGGTCTTAGACGAAATACCATTAATCCTATTTCTAACAATCCGAAGTTTCCTTTTATAACCATAGTGAAACATTTCTTCTTGGATAATTTTCTGATTTTTCAAAGGATTATAAATATCGCCGGTAATAGTAAAATTTCTAGTTGAATCACGAAAATTTAGAATTTTATCTGAATCTAATAGCAATAAATGTGGAATATTCATTTTCCTTCTATGTGGGTGCGAAATATCCAGCGTAGTATTATTTGAGTCGTATGAGAATATCTCAATACGCTTTAACACCGGGAAAATTTCTTTTAAAACTCTACTTGTGAACAACTCGTATTCAGTTATACCTTCGACAAACAAGATACCACTAGAAAAATAATAGCTTGCTTCCTTATCAGTAATTACTTTATTCAATCTAGAATCTTCAAAAGCTTTGACTTTTTTTATAATAGTTGAATTTTTTTGTTGTATTAATTGAAATATATTAACCTTAGATAAAGACATACTATTTTTTACAACTCTAGATGAATGAGTTGATAACAATGTCTGTACTCTAGCTTCATTCAAACTTATGAAGTTTACTAATTCATCTATTAAAGTAGGATGTAATCCTATTTCTGGTTCATCTAAAATTACTAGTGGATGTTTGAATTTATCCTTATGTAACAAATTTAAGACCAAATAAAAAATTCTGATATAATTAAATGAATTTGAACCATTCGAATAAAAATCTAGTCTATTATCTTTATAATTAAAATTTTCTCCACCAAATATAAACTTGTACAACTGTTTGAATTTATCACTATTATTATATGGAATAACTCCATATCCATAGTCCTTTAATTCATTTTGAAGTTGTAATAAATTATCAATATACTTTCCTCCATAAATTTTTTTCAATAAAGTATTTAGTTCGAAAGAGATTGTATCTTCATGTAAACTTCGTTTTTGCCCTAGATCACCAATTAAATCCCAAATATTCTCCCAATCCAATAAATCTATATTTCTAACATCTATAAAATAAATAGGAAATAAATATTTAATAATTTTTCTTATCTCATATGAATGACTCCATATTATTTCGTTGTTTTTAAACTGAGTAAGAGTGAGTGTAATAGTCTTCCCTTCATCTAATTCACATGAAATTTTCTTGAAAATTTCATGCTCTAAATCGCTCGAGTGAATAAAATTACTTAAATCATATTGAACAGATATCTTTGCATAATCGTTATAAGGGTTCTCTTTATCAAAAATATCAGTCAAAATAGTGTTTGTTGTAAGATTTTCAAAAAAGTAATTCAAATATTTTTGCAAATTAGTTTTTCCAGACCCATTTCTCCCTAATAAAATATTTAGCTCTGAAAATGTAAGATAGCAATTTTTTATACTACGTACATTTTCATATTTTACTGTTTGAATTCCCACTAAATCCCTCCTCAAATTTAAATTTACTTCCAATAAATTATCCTTACATACATCATCCATAAAAGAATTGAAAAAGTATACACATTTTCCACCTTTTTTGTAGTGCCTCTATAAGAAATTAAAGGATAAGAAAATTATTCTTCAACATTTCATTTAATTAAAAATCAAAATAATTAGTTTAGCAAATATTTTATAAATATAGACAGCCAGAATCATCCCCGCTCTCAAAAATAATTGAATTACAGGGTTCTACATTTGTAGGTTACATATTAAACCTCAAATACTATCGATAAACAGGTTTTTCAATATCTAGGATTAGTAAATTGTTTAAACAAGAAGAGGGCTATCCATGCAAAACACACGCATGGATAGCCCTCTTCTTTCAATTCAGTTCTTATAAAAGAACAATTTCAAGTCAGTTCAGCTATCTAATTATTCACCAGATTGTTGCCTATTCTTTTGCTTCTGCAAATACGCTTCACGAAGCTGGTTCAATCGTTCTTTCTTGTTCGAGACAGTCGGCTTTTTGCCGTCTTGGTACTTCGCCGCAGCTACTTTGCTTCTCTTATCTAATTGATATTTTCCCATGCGCTTCACCTTCCTTTCTTCATGGCTTCAATCAAAAGCAAAGACCCTCTAATCTCAATGAAATTAGAAGGTCTTCATGAAAATCATTGATCGCAGTCGTTACAGACTGCTTCAAAATGGAGACGGCGGGAGTCGAACCCGCGTCCGAAGGCATCGTAACGTATGCTTCTACGTGTGTAGTTTATCTATTCAATCTCGATGTGACACTGCCGATAAACAGGCGTTGTCGCATCCAGTCTGTTTCATCTCTTCTTCGCGCCCTCAGACGGCGAGGTTGAAGCGTAGCTTGCTTAGTTTGAGACCCTGAAAGTCATCCACACAAGCGATGGATGTCAGGATCCGCAGGGCACTTAGGCTGCTGCGAGTTGTGTGTTAGTTTTGCCAGTTATAGGCGTTTGCGTTTTAACGAGGCCGACCCCTCGACACGCCACATACGACCGACCTACCCCCGTCGAATCCATAACGTCCCCGGGGTGGTAGTTGGTACTCTATTTAATATACCACAATTAGGATCCGTTGTCAGTATTTTTGCCGATCGCGCATCGCACGGTCGACGTCACGCTTCGCGTCTTTCTTCTTCAAGTCCTCTCGTTTGTCGTACTTCTTCTTCCCTTTTCCGACGCCGAGCAGGCACTTGGCGAACCCGTTCTTGATATACACTTTGAGCGGGATAATCGTGTAGCCGTCACGCCCTGATGCTCCGATGAGCTGATTGATCTGCTTCTTATGCAACAATAGCTTTCGGACGCGGAGTGGGTCATGGTTGAAGCGGTTCCCCTGTTCGAACGGGCTGATATGACAGTTGTGAAGCGTCGCCTCGCCCCCATCGAACCGGACGTACGCATCCGCGATGTTGATCTTCGATTGACGGACCGATTTGATCTCCGTCCCTGTGAGCACCATGCCCGCCTCAATCGTATCTTCGATCGCGTAATCGAAGGACGCCTTGCGGTTTTGGGCGAGTGCGTTCGAATCTTTCTTCTTGGCCATACACATTCAGTCCTTTATCTACAAGATACGGAGGAAGGGACGAACCCTTCCCCGTCAGCGACGTTTCTTCGCACCTCGTTTGGCGTCGCCTTTTCGTTTGTGCTTGTCTTTCTTCTTCAGGTCGAGTGCCGAACGGCCTTGGGAAGACTTCTCCCCGTCTCGTTTCGGTTTCTCACCTGGTTTGCCCGGCTTCCCAGGTCTTCCTGGTTTGCCGCGCTTCTTCTTGTCGTCCCGACCGCGACCGCCACGACGGTCTTTCTCGTCCTTCTTCGGACGACCGCCTTTCGCTTTGATCGTCGTCGGTTGGCGACGGCTTGACTGTTCCCGTTTCGGCATACCAACGACCGTGAAGTCGATCGTCCGCTCGTCTAAGTTGACGGCATCGACTTTGACACGAACGGCGTCCCCAATCCGGAACTGACGTTTCGTCCGCTCCCCGAGAAGCATAAGCTGTGACTCATCGAAGTGATAGTAGTCATCCATCGACTGGAGACGGACAAGCCCTTCAATCGTATTCGGAAGCTCGATGAACATCCCGAAGTTCGTGACGCCGGCGACGACACCATCGAACTCTTCACCGAGATGGGCTTCCATGTATTCGGCTTTCTTGAGCGCCTGTGTCTCGCGCTCTGCGTCGACCGAGCGACGTTCCCGTTTCGATGCCTGTTCGGCAATCGCCCCGAGACGGTCCTCGTACTTCGCAATTGTCTTCTCCGACAAATCGTTGTTGAAGACGTACGTGCGCATGAGACGGTGGACAATCAAGTCCGGATAACGACGAATCGGTGACGTGAAGTGCGTATAGAAGTCTGTCGCGAGTCCGAAGTGACCGAGCGAGACGTCGTCATATTTCGCCTGTTGCATCGAACGAAGCATGATCGTGCTGATGACCGGCTCTTCCGGTTCTCCGTCGATCGCCTTCAAAATCTTTTGAAGCGTCTTCGGTTCGACCGTCTGCCCTTTGATGCGTTCGATGTGAACGCCAAAGTTTGCGACAAAGTCGAAGAAGAAGTCGAGCTTGTCCGGTTTCGGATTGTCGTGGACACGATAGATGAACGGCACGTCCATCTTGTGGAAGTGTTCCGCAACCGTCTCGTTGGCTGCGAGCATGAACTCCTCGATCAACTTCTCGGCGACCGAACGTGGACGAAGCACGATATCCGCTGGCTTCCCTTCCTCGTTGACGACGACCTTCGCCTCGGCGAAATCGAAGTTGATGGCACCGCGCGAGTTACGGCGTTTCCGAAGGACTTCCGCAAGCTCGGCCATGAGGTCGAACTCACCGATGAACGGTTCGTACTTTTTCAACGTCTCTTCGTCATCACGTTCGATGATCTCACGGACGTTCGTATACGTCATTCTCTCCGTCGTCTTGATGACACTCGGAAACAGATCATGGCGAACGACCTTCCCGTTCTGTGGGGAGATCTCCATGACGCAGCTGAGCGTCAAGCGGTTGACGTGCGGGTTGAGGGAACAGATCCCGTTCGAGAGTCGGTGCGGCAACATCGGAATGACACGGTCGACGAGATACACACTCGTCCCGCGCTCGAGCGCCTCAACGTCGAGCGGTGAGCCCTCTTTCACGTAATGCGAGACGTCGGCGATATGGACACCGAGCTCGTAGTTGCCGTTATCGAGTTTCTTGACGTGGACGGCATCGTCCAAGTCTTTCGCATCTTCGCCGTCAATCGTGAAGATCGTCTCGTCACGAAGGTCGACGCGACCGATGAAGTCTTTCTCGTCCGCCTCGTCCGGTACGGCGTTCGCCTGAGCGATCACGTCCTCCGGGAACTCTGTCGGAATGCCGTGCTTATAGACGATCGACAAGATGTCGACGCCTGGGTCGTTCTTATGCCCGATGATGCGGACGACGTCACAGGCACCTGCGAAGCGTCCGTCCGGATACTTCGTGATGCGCACGACGACTTTATGTCCGTCGACGGCACCGAGTGACTTGTCCGGGTTGACGACCGGCCAGAAATTGATGCGTTTGTCATCCGGCTCGATGAAGGCGAACTGGTCGAGTCGACCGCTCGGGAGCGTATACGTCCCGACGAATTCGGAGAGTCCGCGCTTCAATACTTTCAATAAAATCCCTTCCGTCTTGCCACGGTTGTCCTCGCGTTTTTTGACGAGGATCGTATCGCCATGGTAGACGTCCTTCAGTTGGTCGGGCGGCAAGAACACGTCTTCCGCTTCCCCTTCGACCGACAAGAAGCCGAAGCCGCGCTGGTGAATCGAGATGATTCCCGCAACTTGTCCGAGCGTGGCGAGCGTCCCGTAACGGTTCGTCCGCGTCCGGCCGATGGCGCCCTCTTCTTCGAGGGCATTCAATGTGCGGATGAGCTCTTTAAAGTCATCCGTCGACGCGAGCTGTAGTCGCTCGGTCAGTTGATTGACAGAGAGCGGTTTCTCGCTCGCCTGTAAGATCTCTAGTAATTGGTCACGTAAATTCAACGTGACACCTCCTTCTTAGACTGACCAGTCTAACGTTTCGAGAAAATCGAGCACGTCCTGGTGCAGTTTCTCTTTTTCTTTGTCGAGCGTGATCACGTGTCCCGAGTTCTCATAGATGAGCAACTCTTTTTGGAACGTGTTGACCGCCTCGTAAATTTGATTCGCCGATTCCGGGTCGATCATGTTGTCTTTGGCGCCTTGGACGACGAGTGTCGGGACGAAGATGTCCTCGAGCTTCGACGCCGTGTCGCGGACGAAGGCACGGAGGTCTTTCAATGTTGGCATTGGTTTGAACTCTGCCATCTCCTGCTCGATCTGTTCCGGCGACTTTTCTTCTCTACCCTTATATTCTCGAGCATATGCCTGGACTCCTTTATACAAGCGGTCCTCGGCATCGATTCCCGTCGGCGCGCACATCGGGATGACCGCCTTGACGTCTTTCTCCTCGGCGAGACGGAGCGACATCACGCCGCCTAGCGAGAGTCCGCAGACGACAATCTCCTCATGGCCTTTGTCGACGAGCGTCTGGTAAGCGTTCAAGACGTCTTCCCACCAGTCTTTCGGTCCATATTGGAGTAATTCTTCCGGTGGGACGGCATGACCACGATAGATCGGTCCCATACATGTGTATCCTTCTTTTTGAAGGAAGCGACCGAGCATGCGGACATCCGCGCTCGATCCAGTGAAGCCATGTAACATCAACACGGCACGTTTTCCGCCCTCGAAGAAGAACGGTTTTGGTGCTGTCACTTTCATTTTATCTGTCATCTCCTTGTATCTACATTATTCCCAAAAAATAAATCGAAAAAACAAAAGCTGACCGCCTCACGTGAAAATCGAGAACGATCAGCCTTATCATCATAATGATGCGACTAGTAATCCTAAAATGAAAAACAAAGTGCCTAGTACAGCTGCAGTTCGGTTCAAAACAGCATCGAAGCCGCGTGCTTTCTGGCGTCCGAACAACTGCTCCGCGCCACCTGCAATCGCTCCAAGACCTTGCGACCGACCTGACATGAGCAGTACGACGACAATCAATAAGACAGCCACGACAAGTAGGCTGATTGTAGCGATCGTTTGCATAGTAGTCAGTTCCTCCTTCTATTTACACGCCTTTTATTATATAGAAGTTATCAATAAAACACCAGCATTCAAATTATCGGGACGGGTAGCTGAACCCTTCGCCGATGACTTCCTTCACCTGGTGGATGACGACGAAGGCACGGTCGTCCGTTACTTGGACGATTTTTTTGAGTGGTGCGATCTGACGTTTGTCGACGATCATATACAACATGTTCTTATCCTGCTTCGTATAGTAACCGTGTCCATGGATAATCGTCGCCGAGCGTCCGAGCGTCTCCGTTAAGACGACGGCGAGCTCTTCTTGCTTATCGCTGATGATCGTGACGGCTTTACGGATGTTGAGACCTTCCGCGACGAGGTCGATGACCCATGAACCGATGATGATCGCGATGAGCGTATAGAGAACGACTTGTTCCCCTAAGAAGAAGCCAGATGTCGCGACGACGATCGCATCGATGATGAACATCGAGACGGCGACACTCAAGTGGAGATAGCGCTCCATGAGACGGGCGATGATCACACCCCCGCCGGTCGTCCCGCCGACACGGAGCACCATGCCGATCCCGACCCCGATCATGATTCCGGCATAGACAGCCGCAAGCAGTTTGTCCTCGGCAGGGCTGCCCCAGTCATGTGTCAGACTGAGGAAGAATGACGTCGCGATGACGGCGATGACCGAATAGACCATTGTCCGACGGTCGAGCAGCTTATAGCCGACGATAAAGAGAATCCCGTTCCCGATGATCGACGTGAGCCCGAGGTCCCAGCCGAATACGTAGTACAGGATGATCGTGACCCCGAGCAGGCCACCTTCCGAGAAGTCGTTCGGTACGGTGAAGTAGTTAACCCCGAACGAAAGAATGAAGGAGCCTGCGATAATCCAGGCGATGTCCTTCACCGAGATGGTTTGTAGCTTGCGCCATACTTGTTGGCGCAATAGATGTTGTTGTTGACGTTTCATAAATGTCCTCCCTCCATAGAAAAAAGACCGCGGCAAAAGCCGCAGTCTTAAGATTGTACTGGCTTTGGCGCACCGTCTTTCATAATCGGCAACTTGCGCTCCGCGGCGTTCGCGTAGACGTTCAAGAGTGCCTCTTTTTCCAAATCCCAGTTATATTTCTCACGCGCGGTCTTCGTGTTCTCTTTGACACGCGCATAGAGTGCTTGGTCTTCAATCATCCGGTTGACGCCGTCCGCGATCGATTGTGGATCGTGCGAATCGACGAGCACCCCGACATCGTTCCCCGCAACGACCCGTTCGATTTCAGGGAAGTCACATGAGACGACCGGTACTTCGGCCATCAAATACTCGAACAATTTATTCGATGAGGCCGAGTAGTGGTTGAAGCAAACGTTGTTCAATACTTGGAAGCCTAAGTAGGCGTTCATCGTATAGTAAGGTAACGCTTCGACCGGTACTTTGTCAATCATCTTGACGCGGTCGCCGACCCCTTCCGTCTCGATTAACTGTTGAATCGTCGGTTTAAGCTTCCCGTCCCCTATCATGACGAGCGTGCCTTCTTTGAAGTCTTTCGCCGCGAGCACGAGCTGTTCGAGACCGCGTCCCGCTTGAATGCCCCCTTGATACAAGAGGATCTTCTCGTCTTTCGGCAAATCGAGGAGTGCATGCAAGTCCTTACGGAGCGAGAAGTCGAGCGGACGGTAGAACGGATAGTTGTGGAGCACGTACGGATAGAATCCGTACAACTCTTCGTTGTGTGCTGCACGCGTATGGTTCTCGACCATCATCGTATCGACGAACGGCAAGAGCCAGCCCTCGAGGTTACTTTGAATATAGCCGTAACCCGTACGGTCCGTCTGTACCTCGTGCGAGTCGTAGACGATCCGACCTTTGTTGAACACTTTTCCAGCGAGGAGTGCCTGCGGGAGCGTGTTCAAATCGTTCGCATGGTAAAAGTCATACGATTTTTTCGTCGAAGCGAACACCATCTCGAGCATCGCACTCGCGTTGACGATTTGCTTACGCACTTGCGGCAACAAGACCGTCCCGATGGCCGCTCCGAGCGCGAGCATCGTGAACGGCGCAAGTAAGAACAACCCGGCACCGACGAGTCCCGCACCGATTTGGCGGGTCCGTTTCTCGCTCACCCATTGATACGTCTTCTTCGCGAACTTGAGCGCGTTGACGAGAATCGAAGGTTGACGCTTCACGCGGATGACGCGGAAGCCTTCCGGACGCATCTCTTCTTTTGGAAGCTCTTTATTTTTCGGATCTTGAAGCGCGATCAAATCGACTTCATAGCCTGCCTCGGCGAGTGCCGAGCACTCACGAAGGACGCGCGCATCATTCGTAAAATGGTTCCATACAAACATACATACTGACTTCATCGTGTTTCCTCCATCACTAACTGTTGTACGACTTGATCTAACACGTCGATATTCTCTTCCCAACATAAATTCTCTTTGACGTAACGAATCCCGTTCGCCCCGAGTGCCTCCCGTAAATCCGGTCGGTCGAGGAGCTTCCGTAGGATCCGCTCGATCTCATCGATGTCACGCTTCCGTGACACGTAGCCGACTTCCGCCGCTTCAATGACATTCGCCGCATGGCCTGACACTGCTGCGACAATCGGTTTGCCGACCGCCATATAGTCGATGAGTTTCCCAGGGATGACCGTATCAAACACTTCTTGCTCGATCAGACTGACGAATGCGACGTCCGCATTTTTAATTGCCTGAAACGCCTCTGTCCGTGGCATCGCCTCGAGGAACAAGAAGTTTTGGAAGCCACGGTCTTTGATCGTCTGTTTCAACTCTTCTTTCCGATAGCCGTAGCCGATCAATTTGAAGTGGACCCGTGGCTCGTCCCGGAATCGCTCGGCGAGTTCGAGTAACAACGACACATCTTGGGCAAGACCCATGTTCCCGGCGTATAAGATTTCCATCCGGTCGTCCGGTGGGATCGTCCGCTCGAGCGTTCGCTCCGCTTCCCGGATCGAGTTCGGCATGTAGTGAATCTTCTCGTTCGGCACACCGCGCTGACGAAGATAGCTGCGGAACCCTTCCGAGTTGATGATGACTTCATCGGCGACACGATACAGTCGTTTCTCCATCCAAAAAGCCGGCGTGAGCACCCAATCGTACTTGAAGACGCCGACACCTTTCACCGATTCTGGCCAAAGGTCACGGACGTCCAAGATGAACGGGACACGATACTTTCGTTTCGCATAAGCACCGACAAACGCCATAAAAAAAGAAGGGGTCGTCGCAAAGACGACGTCTGGCTTCAATTCGAGCTTACGGACTTCCCGGATTCCTTTGACCATCTGTTCGAGGAATAGGAAAAGACGACTGGCCATGTTAGACGTATGTTTCCGTTTCTTCGTGATGAGTCGCTTGATGAACGGTTGGTCGTTTAACTCCCGGTCGTTCCAGAAGCGGTCGTCCTGATACATATCAAAGCTCGGATACGAAGGGGCGGCCGTGATGACCTCGACTTCATACCCGCGCTGCTTCATCAAATGCGTAATGTTTTGCATCCGGTTGCCGGCACTGCCGATCTCCGGATAATAGTTTTGACACACCATAAGCATTGTTTTCAAAAATAACACACCTTACTGTTGATCAAGTTCGTCCACGAGCCGTTTCAATAGGGCATGGACGTCATCTTTTAAATCAGGATCGCTGAGCGCGTGGCAAATCGTCGTCTCGACGAACCCAATCGGCTCTCCGACGTCGTAACGTCGACCGTCAAATTCGTAGGCGAAGACCGTCTGCGCCTCATTCAAGCGTGCGATCGCATCCGTCAATTGAATCTCGCCCCCGGCTCCCGCCTCTTGTCCCGCCAACGCCTCAAAGACGTCCGGTTTCAAGATATAGCGACCGAGGATGGCGAAGTTCGACGGGGCCTCATCGATGGGCGGTTTCTCCACGAACGTCCGCACCGGGATGAGCTTCCCTTCGACGGCAAGCGGGTCAATTATACCATATCGGTTCGTCATTTCATACGGGACACGCTGCACCCCGATGATCGAACGATCGTGGGCCTCATATTGGTCGATCAACTGCTTCGTCGCCGGCACATCGGATTCGATGATATCGTCCCCGAGCAAGACGGCGAATGGCTCGTCTCCGATAAACTTCCGGGCGCACCAAATCGCATGACCGAGACCTTTTGGCTCCTGTTGGCGTATGTAGTGAATGTTCGCCAAATTCGAGGAATGTCGGACCGATTCGAGCAAGCGCGTCTTCCCTTTCGATTCGAGGTTCTGTTCCAGTTCGAGCGCACGGTCGAAATGGTCTTCAATCGCCCGTTTGTTCTTCCCCGTGACGATGATGATGTCCTCGATGCCTGAAGCGACGGCTTCCTCGACGATGAACTGGATGGTCGGCTTGTTGACAATCGGCAACATTTCTTTTGGCATGGCTTTCGTGGCAGGAAGGAAGCGGGTGCCGAGACCGGCGGCTGGGATGATGGCTTTACGTACTCGTGTCATAAGCATGGGCTCCTTTACTCGTTATGTAGAGAGTATACCCAAATTTTGTGCAAACTGACACAAATGAGAGGTCATGACAATGTTGTCATGACCAATCGTCATTCCGGTGCGATTTGAGATAGTACCATATGCCGAATCCAATGAGCAATACCAAGAAAAGAAATCCGAGCATCATCACGAAAATCGCCTCCCCATTCATGTTTCATTTTCTATATTCCCGCTTCAGATTGTTTCAGAACCACTTCTGTCCATGCGTTCGAATAAACCGAAGTTCCTCTTGGTAATGATCGTAATGCCCTTCGTCAATCATCTTTTGGAAGGCGACGTCTCCTTTCGTAGCTTTTCGTTTCATCAAGAGACAGAGCGCTTCAATCCGTTGTTGTAACATATCGAACAAGTCGACCTCCGCTTGCTCCCAACCATAGGCTTCGAGAAACAACGATACCCGCTTGTTATAGATCGCATCGTCTCGATCGGCATCATAATAGACGACTTCCCCTGTTTCAGCTTGATGGCGACGACTGAGCGGAACGAACGTATAAAGGGCATAGACGATATCCCAAGCCCGCGGTCCCGGTGCACCCAAGTCGAAATCGATGATTCCTGCCACTTTTCCTTCATGAAAGATTGTATTGTAGACAGCGAAGTCGTTATGGCAGATGACCTCTAACGGTTGTGGTGTGTTGTCAATCGGTGACCAATCTGACGACCACTCAAAATCTGTCGACGCATCATGTATACGTCTCATTAGTCGTGCAACATCCTGAATCGCCTCATCGGACCACATGTAAGACTTCAAGGGATAGTCTGCGGTTTCTCCTTCCAAGTAAGTTAACACTTCTCTTCCTCGATCATCGATTCTAATAAAACGCGGCACTCCGGAAAGTTGCTTTGCCTCCAAGTGACGTAACCATCGATGAATACGCTCGCTGCCTTCCTTTTGAGTGCGATAGACGTAATTCCCCTTTTTATAGACAGTTGACACGTTCCCACCGCTCAACCTTTTTTCTTGTTCATTCGATTGATCCATCCAATCTCCCCCTACCCTTTATCAGTCACGTTCAGTATACAGCAACACAGGGTGTCGACGACGAAAAGGTCCGACAAATAGCGATCGTAGCCGTCCAAGCGGCACCGTGACTCTTGCAGGAAAGCAATCTCGCGGAGACCCCGCAAGCGCGTAAGCGCGAGGAGGCTTCGTGGATTGCCTGCAGAAAGCATCGGTGCCGCCAGGACGGGTTGAAAAACACCTATAAAAAAACAGGCCCGCCGATTGGCGAGCCTGAAACAATCAATCAATTATTTTTTAAGGTTGTAGAACGACTTGATGCCGTCGTATTTCGCTACATCGCCGAGCATGTCTTCGATGCGGAGAAGTTGGTTGTATTTCGCGATACGGTCTGTACGTGAAAGTGAACCAGTTTTGATTTGTCCAGCGTTTGTCGCAACAGCGATGTCTGCGATTGTCGCGTCTTCTGTTTCACCAGAACGGTGAGAGACGACTGCTGTGTAACCAGCTTTTTTAGCCATTTCGATCGCGTCGAATGTTTCTGTGAGCGTACCGATTTGGTTAACTTTGATGAGGATCGAGTTTGCGATTCCTTTTTCGATACCTTCAGCAAGTTTAGATGTGTTCGTTACGAAGAGGTCATCCCCAACGAGTTGAACTTTGTGTCCGATTTTGTCTGTGAGAAGCTTGTGGCCATCCCAGTCGTTTTCGTCACAACCATCTTCGATTGAGAGGATTGGGTACTTGTCAACGAGCTCAGCGTAGAAGTCTACAAGCTCAGCAGTTGTGAGTGACTTGCCTTCGCCAGCGAGTTCGTATTTACCAGTTGATTTGTCGTAGAACTCAGAAGATGCAACGTCCATTGCGAGGTAGACGTCTTCACCTGGTTTGTAACCAGCTTTTTCGATCGCTTCAAGGATAACTGTGATCGCTTCTTCGTTAGACTTCAAGTTTGGTGCGAAACCACCTTCGTCACCGACAGCTGTGTTAAGACCCATACCAGAAAGAACTGATTTGAGGGCGTGGAATACTTCAGCACCCATACGGAGCGCTTCACGGAATGTAGGCGCGCCGACAGGCATGATCATGAACTCTTGGAAGTCCACGTTGTTGTCCGCGTGCGAACCACCGTTGATGATGTTCATCATTGGTGTTGGAAGTGTCTTCGCGTTGAATCCACCGAGGTAAGTGTAAAGTGGAAGACCAAGCTCATCTGCTGCTGCGTGAGCTGCTGCCATCGATACACCGAGGATTGCGTTTGCACCAAGTTTTGCTTTGTTTGGTGTACCGTCGAGTTCGATCATTTTCGCATCGATTGCGTTTTGGTCGAATACATCGTAGCCGATGAGTTCTGGTGCAATCGTGTCATTCACGTTCGCAACTGCTTTCAAGACACCTTTACCGAGGTAACGTGACTTGTCGCCATCGCGAAGCTCAACTGCTTCGTGCTCACCTGTTGATGCGCCTGATGGGACGAGGGCACGGCCGAAACCGCCGTCTTCTGTGAAGACTTCTACTTCTACTGATGGGTTACCGCGTGAATCTAAAATCTCGCGTGCGTAAATTTCTGTAATCATTGACATGAAAAATCGCTCCTTTTCGTTTGAAAAATAGTTGTATTATTTTGTAACGATTGACGAACCAGTCATTTCAGCTGGTTGCTCTCCACCGAGAAGGTGAAGAAGCGTTGGGGCGAGGTCGCAAAGTGCGCCGTCGAGAACTGGTTTCAGTTCGACTCCCTCTTTTGTGACGATACATGGAACAGGTTCCGTCGTGTGCGCCGTCATCGGTGAGCCATCCGGGTTCGTGACGATGTCCGCGTTCCCGTGGTCCGCTGTGATGATGGCCGCGCCACCTTTAGCAAGTAATGCGTCCACTACTTTACCGAGGCATTCGTCGACCGCTTCGATCGCTTTCTTCGTCGGCTCAAGCTTCCCTGAGTGACCAACCATATCCGGGTTTGCGAAGTTGATGATGTATGCATCATACTCATCTGACTCGATACGCTCGAGCAAACCGTCTGTGAGCTCATATGCGCTCATTTCTGGTTGCAAGTCGTACGTCGCGACTTTCGGTGAAGGGACAAGGAGACGATCCTCACCTTCAAATGGTTGTTCTTTTTGTCCGTTCAAGAAGAACGTGACGTGTGGGTATTTCTCTGTTTCTGCAGCACGGAGTTGTTTGTACCCTTGTGCAGAGAGCGTTTCCCCGAGTGTGTTTTTCAAATCTTCCGGTGGGAAGACGATATCCGTGTCGACCTCATCCGAGAACTTCGTCATCGAGACGAGCAAGATGTTCTCTGGGTGTTTGCTTGAGAGTTCGAAGCCTTTGAAGCCGACTTTCTCTTTGAACACTTTTGCGAGTTGGATCGCCCGGTCCGGACGGAAGTTGAAGAACATGATGGCATCATTGTCCTGGATTGTCGCGACCGGCTTTCCATCTTTTTCGATGACAGTTGGTAACACAAACTCATCCGTCAAATCGTTCTCGTAAGACTTCTTGAGAACTTCGACTGGGTCCGTGCCAACTTCGCCTTTACCGTTTACGAGGACGTCGTATACTTTCTCGACGCGCTCCCAACGGTTGTCGCGGTCCATGGCATAGTAGCGACCAGACACGCTAGCGACTTGACCGACACCGAGTTCAGCAAGCTTTTCTTCTGTTTCTTTGAGGAAACCAGCTCCTGATTTCGGATCACAGTCACGGCCGTCCGTGAACGCGTGAATGTACACTTTTTCGATGCCGTGGAGTTTTGCGAACTCAACGATGGCAAACATGTGATTGATGTGCGAGTGAATCCCGCCATCTGATACGAGACCCATGATATGGAGGCTCGAATCATGTTTCTTCACATGACCTGCCAAATGGTTCATCGCCTGACGGTCGAATAACGAACGGTCTTTGATTGCGTTGTTCACGCGTGAGAGTGACTGATAGACGACTCGGCCGGCACCGATGTTCAAGTGACCGACTTCCGAGTTCCCCATCTGTCCTTCCGGAAGACCGACGTACTCGCCTTTTGCGTTTAAGAGCGTATGTGGATACTGCTCCCAGTAGCGATCGAAGTTCGGTTTGTTCGCAGCCATGACTGCGTTTCCGAACGATTCGTCACGCATCCCGAAACCATCTAAAATGATGAGTGCGACTGGTCTAGCCATTTAAATCGCCTCCAACAATTTGAGGAACGAAGCGGCTTCAAGTGAAGCACCGCCGACGAGTGCGCCGTCGATATCTTCCTGTGCCATATACTCTTTGATGTTCTCTGGTTTTACAGATCCACCGTACTGGATGCGTACTGCAGCCGCTACGTCTTCACCGTAAAGACCTTTCACCACGTCGCGAACATATTTACAAGAGCTTTGTGCGTCTGCTTCGTCCGCTGATTTCCCTGTACCGATTGCCCAAACTGGCTCATACGCGATGACGAGTTGTTTGACTTGGTCAGCAGAAAGGTCAGCTAGACCGCCTTCGACTTGTGTTTTGATGACTTCTTCGAACTTGTCGCCTTCGCGCTCCTCGAGTGTTTCACCGACACAAACGATTGGCGTAAGACCGTGTTCGAACGCTTTTTTCGTTTTGCTGTTGATGAACGCATCCGACTCACCGAAGTACTCGCGACGTTCTGAGTGACCGAGGATGACGTAAGTCACGCCGAGGTCAGCGACCATCACTGGGCTGATTTCGCCAGTGTAAGCACCGCTATCTTTGTCGTACATGTTTTGTGCACCGAGCTTCAAGTTTGACCCTTTAGCTGCTTCTACCATCGGTGCGAGGAAAAGTGCTGGAGCACCAATCGCTGCATCTACTTTGTCAGTAGATGGGATGTTGTTTTTCACTTCCTCAACGAAAGCAACAGCTTCCGAGAGTGTTTTGTTCATTTTCCAGTTACCTGCAATAATCGGTTTACGCATCGATAACCCTCCTCTAAATTACTTGTCGTTCAACGCCTCGACACCTGGAAGTTTTTTGCCTTCCATGAATTCGAGTGACGCGCCGCCACCAGTTGAGATGTGACTCATCTTGTCAGCAAGACCAAACTTGGCTGCCGCAGCTGCTGAGTCGCCACCACCGATGATTGAGTATGCATCGCTGTCCGCAAGCGCTTGAGCGACACCTTTCGTTCCGTTTGCGTATTTATCGAGTTCGAATACGCCCATCGGTCCGTTCCATACGACAAGTTTCGATTCGCGAATCGCGTCCGCGTAAAGTTCGACTGTCTTCGGTCCGATATCGAGACCCATGTGATCCGCTGGGATCGAGTCGATATCGACTGGGCCGACATACGTTTCTTCGCCAAATTCTTTCGTGATGACGCAGTCGACAGGCATCAAGAATTTCACGCCTTTGTCTTCTGCTTTCTTCATGAATTGACGAGCGAGGTCAAGCTTATCCTCTTCAAGGAGTGACGTTCCGACTTCGTGTCCGAGTGCTTTCGAGAACGTGTACGAGAGTCCGCCACCGATGATGAGTGTGTCAACGATGTCAAGAAGGTGGTCGATGACCCCAATCTTATCCGCTACTTTCGACCCGCCGATAATTGCCGTGAACGGACGGTCTGGGTTTGAAAGAGCTTTACCGAGAACTTCAAGTTCTTTTTCCATCAAGAGACCAGCAACGGCTGTGTCCACGTGGTGTGCAATCCCTTCAGTTGAAGCGTGTGCACGGTGAGCCGCGCCGAACGCGTCGTTGACGTATACGTCAGCAAGTGCTGCGAATCCTTTTGCAAGTTCAGGGTCATTTTTCGTTTCACCTGGGTAGAAACGAACGTTCTCTAAAACGACGACATCGCCTTCAGAGAGGTTAGCGACCGCTTCTTCTGCGACCGGACCGTATGCTTCTTCGACGAGCGGTACATCTTTTCCGAGGAGCTCAGCGAGACGCTTCGCTACTGGAGCAAGTGAGAACTCAGGGTTCTTCTCGCCTTTTGGACGGCCTAGGTGGCTCGCAAGGACGAGTTTCGCACCACCGTCAAGCAAGTGCTTGATCGTCGGAAGTGCGGCTTGGATCCGAGTTTCGTCTTGGATGACGCCATCTTTGAGTGGAACGTTGAAGTCAACGCGGCAAAAGACGCGTTTCCCTTTTACATCGATGTCACGAATAGACTGTTTGTTCATAACTTTCGCCTCCATATGTCGTGCGTGTCATTTCATAAATAGAGCGGAGAACAATCTCTTGTTTCCGCTCCTATTTGATTCTATTTAGTTCACGAAATTACTTCGCGATGTTAGCGAAGTGCTTAACTGTGCGAACCAATTGTGCAGTGTAAGACATTTCGTTGTCGTACCAAGAAACTGTTTTAACGAGTTGCTTGTCGCCAACTGTCATGACTTTTGTTTGAGTCGCGTCGAAGAGTGAACCGTATGTGATTCCAACGATGTCAGAAGAAACGATTTCGTCTTCAGTGTAACCGAATGACTCGTTCGCTGCTGCTTTCATTGCTGCGTTTACTTCGTCAACAGATACTTGCTTGTCGAGTACAGTTACGAGCTCAGTGAGTGAACCTGTAGCAACTGGTACACGTTGTGCAGCACCGTCAAGTTTTCCTTGAAGTTCAGGGATTACGAGACCGATTGCTTTCGCAGCACCTGTTGTGTTAGGAACGATGTTCGCTGCAGCTGCACGCGCACGACGGAAGTCACCTTTCGGGTGTGGAGCGTCAAGCGTGTTTTGGTCGCCAGTGTAAGCGTGGATTGTCGTCATGAGACCTTCAACGATTCCGAACTGGTCTTGAAGTACTTTAGCCATTGGCGCCAAGCAGTTTGTTGTACAAGAAGCACCTGAGATGACTGTTTCAGTACCATCGAGGATGTCGTGGTTTGTGTTGTAAACAACAGTCTTCATGTCACCTGTAGCAGGAGCCGAGATCACAACTTTCTTCGCGCCAGCTTTCAAGTGAAGCTCAGCTTTTTCTTTTGAAGTGAAGAATCCAGTACATTCGAGAACGATGTCTACACCGAGGTCTCCCCATGGAAGTTCTTCAGGGTTACGGTTAGCAAGCGTGATCACTTTCTCTCCGTTTACGAGGAAGTGATCGTCGTGTACTTCAACTTCTCCGTCGAAACGACCTTGAGTCGTGTCATACTTGAGAAGGTGCGCAAGCATCTTCGTGTCTGTCAAGTCGTTGATTGCAACAACTTCGATTCCTTCGTTTTTGATGATCTCGCGGAATGCTAAACGACCGATACGTCCAAATCCGTTAATACCAACTTTTACTGCCATGTTAATTTCCTCCTTAGGGTAGAAGCTATTTATTGAAGAGCCAACGGGGGGTCAACTCTTTAATAACAAGTTAATAATTCTTTCGCCGCACCTTCGTCTGTGACGAGGATGATGTTCGACGTGTGTTTCGCATAAGCAGCGATCGCCTGTGCCTTCGATTTCCCTCCGGCAACCGCGATGACGGTATCCATGTCATCCAGCTCTTCGAGTTGGATCCCGACCGTCTTGACGCGATGAACGATCTCACCTTCAGCATTGAAATAATATCCGAATGCCTCGGCGACGGCGTCATGCCGTTCAATCATCCGCAAATGCTCCGGTGATGCGTGACGGCGCTTTGCCATCGTTTCTGCCTCACCAATTCCATGTACCACAATTCGCGCCGCTCTAATCATTTCCAGCACATTTTTGATGCTAGGTTCCTCCACCATCCGGTCGAATGTTTCTTGTGATACTTCATCCGGAATATGTAGAAGATGATAGTCTGCGTGGGCCCGGTCCGCCATGCGTGAACAGACAGTGTTCGCCTGAAGTTCAAGCGTCTCTCCAAGACCTCCACGTGCGGGCACGAAATGCATCGGGCGTTCTTTTTTATCGGGCGACATCATCGCCGCGACCGATGCCATCGTCGTTCCTCCCGTTACCGCAATCACATTATCATCCGGTGCGAGCCGCGCTTTTAGTTGCGTGACCGCCGCCCGTCCGATATCGCGTTGAACCCAGAATGTCTCATCCGAGTCACCCGGTACGATGACGACTTGGCGAACCCCTAATTTCTCTTCGAGCTCTCTTGCCACTTCTGAGATTCCGAGAAGTTCTCCCATGATCTCGTGCAAGTCTCGTAAGACGTTTCGTCCCGTCTCACTGAGGGAAATTCCTTGAGTAGCGACGTAAAGAAGACCTTGATCTTTCAAAAAGTCGACTTCTCGTCTAAGTACCCGTTCGGTCAGTCCCAAGCTCGTTGCGAGTGTCCTGCGGCCAATCGGCTGCATCAAGCGGACATAATGTAAGATATCGTAACGATGTCGGAGCGTATCGAGCAGGTCAGGGACAATTTGCTTCTGAACGTGAATCAGTTGCTGGATCATGCTCATACCCCCTCGACTTTCAGTGTGGACAACTTTTGTCCCACTTTTTTATTTGCGTCCCACCGCTACGAGTTCATCTTATCAATCACTTTTCCGTCTGGCAACCCCTTCAAACGTTTTTTTTTGATGTAAGCGTATACTTAACAAAATCTTCAACTTTGTTGTCATCATATCGCCCTTGACTGATGACCACACCTTCATGTATGAGAACGGGGATTTCAAAGAGGTACTTTGCCTCGAGCACCTCATCCCCGGTGATGTCGACCTGTTCGAGTTCGATCGGGTAATCTTCCTGTAACCATTCGAGCATGACGACCGCCTCGTCACATAGTGAGCAATTGTCACGTTTATATAATGTTAATTTCATTTTCGTCATCCCTTCCATACCTTTCGCTCGCGCTCGCGCGAATTACCGAATCCAAGCTCTTCCCGATAGTTCGTCACCGTCCGCCGGGTCACTTGATAACCGTATCGAATCAATTCATTCGCAAGCGCCTGATCACTTTGTGGTGCCTTCTCTCGTTGAATCAGTTCTGCGAGTGTCCGTTTAATCATAAATGGTGAATGCCCGCGACTTGTAGACCGAACAAAAAAGTGTCGCCATTCCATGATGCCACTCTCGGTCTTGGCGAACTTCCCTTGGATGGCTCGTCCGACCGTCGATTCATGTTTTCCGATGAGCTGCGCGACCGTACGTCGGGTCAACGGATTAAGGACAAGTTCCCCTTTGAGCCACTCGGTCTGACGTGCTTCAATGATTGACCAAATCTCACGCAGCGTTTCGTTCCGCATCGAAAGGGACGTCATCCACCATTTCGCCTCACGGTCATTTCCGACTCGCGACTCGTCGAGTTCCGGACTGAGCCACGTCGTGACGAGTGTCCCCTCTTCATAGCGTACCTCGACTTCCGGAAACACGTGACCCGTTTCTTCATATAATAGAGGACGTTTCGGAAGTGTCGCGACGATTCGTTCCAGTCTTGCCAATTCCTCCTCTGAAATAGCAAGAGCAGTCGTCATCTGTTGAGGACTCACCCCACTCTCAATCGCTTCGAATACATCGACGATGCGAGGGTCCTCATGTTCGATCGCATGTCGATATTGACACTCCCGTTCTGTTCTCGCCCCGATCCCCGTCGGTTCAAGAAATAAAAGCGCCTGCCTCGCCTGTTCGATTCGAGTGACGTCGACACCGAGTCGTGTCGCCAACACCTCATTCGCATCCGGCAATAATCCCCGATGGTCGAGCAAGAGGACGAGTTGTCGTCGCAACACTTTCTCATCCTCACTGCCGCTACCCTCATGAATCTGTGTGAACAGCTTCTCCTCAAACGAGCTCGCCGCATCTGCAATCCAATCGACGTCCCCGCTCCCGATGTGAATGTTCGGGTTATGCCGTGCAAGACGCGCCAACCGGAATACGAGCGCGAGACGATCCGCTTCAAGGACCGGTAACCGCTGCACGAGGTCTTGCGTCATCTGTTGTTGCTGAATTTGTTTTTGCTCCTGCCGTTGCATCGTTCTCCCCCCCTCTTTTCTATTGTAGCGAACCCGCTTCCGTCGCGCTCAAAAAAGCTATGCGAACAGGATTGCTTTTTTAATAAAACAAATGTATAATAAATTCGTGTCACAGATATGCACCCGTAGCTCAGGGGATAGAGCACTGGTTTCCGGTGCCAGGTGTCGGGAGTTCGAATCTCTCCGGGTGTATCAGATGTAGAGGTCAGGCAGATTGCCTGGCCTCTTTTTCGTTTCACAACGAGAAAATCGTGGAATAGGTGAAAAACGATGACTATCGTTTGACCATCATTGACTATACAGGTATGATGAAATTACAACCTACATAAAGGAGGCAGATTCAATGTTAATTCCAACAGTTATCGAACAGACAGGCCGTGGGGAGCGCGCGTACGACATCTACTCACGCTTGCTCAAAGACCGTATCATCCTTCTCGGAAGTGCGATTGACGACAACGTCGCGAACTCCATCGTCGCACAGCTCCTCTTCCTCGCAGCTGAGGACCCAGAAAAGGACATCTCACTCTACATCAACAGCCCAGGTGGTTCGATCACAGCGGGTATGGCGATTTATGACACGATGAACTTCATCAAGCCGAACGTGTCGACGATTTGTATCGGAATGGCCGCATCGATGGGTGCCTTCTTGCTCCAAGCCGGTGAAAAAGGAAAACGCTTCGCATTACCGAACGCAGAAATCATGATTCACCAACCGCTCGGCGGCACACAAGGCCAAGCGTCAGACATCAAGATTCACGCAGAACGCATCATCAAGATGCGCGAGAAGTTGAACCAAATCATGGCAGAAAACACTGGACAGCCTCTTGAAGTCATCGAGCGCGATACAGAGCGTGACTACTTCATGGCAGCTGACCAAGCGAAAGACTACGGTCTCATCGACAAAGTCATGACACGTTAATCACACAAAAGATGTTTCCCGTTTGAGCGGGAAACGTCTTTTTCATTCAATCGGCATCCAAATCTCAATGATGTCGTCCGCTCCCCCTTGCCCGTGAATATAGCGCTCGAAGTCGACCGCGTCTCGTAGCGTCACGTCTGGAACGTTTACTAGCTGCTCATACGTCGACGGAATCATCGGGATGCCTCCCTCCACCGTCGCGACGATATAGTTCCCTTCCGTCAGTTCGACACGACGCGCATCTTCTCCCGACACCGGGTTCGTCATGCCCGCGACATAACCGTTCTCCTGCGGGAGACAGACTCCGTACGACTCGTCCGTCGTCAGTTCCGGTTGAAGCTTGGCCCACATATGCGGAATCTCCTCTAACGTACCACCATATCCATAGACGGAAATGGCTTCATTCAATGTCTCATATCTAATCTTCATGTCGTTCCCTCCTGCTTGCATCAATCGAATCTGCCTCTCGATTCGATGAAGTCGTTCGATTTCTACTTGAACTTCATCCAATCGTGTTTCTAGTAATGTATCAACCGGTAGACCCGATTGAATTTGTTCTAGACGGAGTCCAATTTGACGTAATCGTTTGATTTCACTTAACCGTCGAATCTCTTCCATCCCGTACATTCGATACTGATTCTCGGTCCGCGTCGGGCGGACCAATCCGCGCGCTTCATAAAATTTGATCGCCTTGACCGACAATCCGGTCACATGGGCGACTCTTCCGATTGGAATCACGGTTTCCCCACCTCCTACTTTCACTGTACAGTCGCCCCTTAGAGGCAGGTCAATCATTAGTTTTCAGGGACCCGGACACCGAAGACGTATCGGCTATCTCCTTGCGACCACTCTCCGCCGACTTCATAGAGATAGATGCCCGGCTTGTCCGGAACGACGAGTTCGGAAGAGACGAGTTCTCCATCCTCGATTCGATTGAAACTCGATGTCATCGGTTCTGCATGATAGACGACATCGATCCGGTCTCCCGGTTTGACAGTGATCAGTTGAAGGTCGTCCGCTTCTGGTAGTCCGTAATCGGCGCACGTCGCTTGATTGCCGGATTCCCAACAGTACGTCGATTGTTCCACTTCCGCAGACACCGAGCCGACACGAACCGTCGGGAGCGGCGGTTTGACACCGTCCTCTCCATCTCCAAATAAGGTCATGGCGAAATAAACGATACCCGCCCCTACAAGTATAAATAGTAAGATCATCCACACACTCCGATTTCGTTTCACGGTCTCATCCCCTTTCTTCACTAGTTCCCTGTCACGAGATAAAATCCCTACTCCAACAAAAAAAGACCCACGTTCGTGAGTCTTGTGCGTCATTTCGGGCGACGCAGTCCTTTCATCATATAACCGCCTTTGAAGTCGATCGGGTCAAATGCGACGAGGAACGCTTTCGGTTCATGTTTCTCGACGAGTTCACGCAATTCTTTCATCCGGGTGCGGGCCGCCAATACGTCAAGACGGTAACGGACCCCGTCACGTCCTTGCCCTTGATAATGCGTGACCCCATATCCGTTGTCACGCATCTGTTGGATGAGCTCCGCCGGATATTCTTTCGTATGGACTTGGATCATGTTGTAACCGATGGCGAGTTTCCGTTCGACGAAACCGCCAAGTAAGATCCCGAGCCCGAAACCGACCGCATACACGATCATCCCGACCGTCGTCAGATCCTGGAACACGATGCCGAGCGCGAAGATATAGATGAGCGTCTCTAGCGTTCCGAATAGACCGGCGATGACGGTCTTCCCTTTCACGAGCATGATCGTCCGGAGCGTCAACACCGGAACGTAGATTAGTTGTAGCAGTAGGATGAGTAAGATTTGACCCATTTGATCGACCTCCGTTCCAATTCATTATCACCACTATTCCAAATTTCTTAGAGAGATGCAACTAAAAAAGGCTGACCGCAGTCAACCTTTTACTTAGTTATCTAGATTCTTTACGCTCGTGAGCAACTCGTAGTCTTTACGAATGACTTCGTAGATTGCGTTCTTGTCCCCGTTCAACAACTCTTCTGCACGAAGCTGGTTCAAGAAGAGGCTTGTGGCAAACGTGACGAGTGCACTTTTCGGAATCCCGATTTCTTTGGCACGCTCTGTGATGACCTGGTCGAGCTTAGCGTCGATCGTGAGCGATAATCTTTTCTTTTCATTCGACATAATGATGAAGCTCCTTTAATTCGCTATTCATAAAACCTATACACAATTGCTTATTATATAGGAAGAATGGTTTTGGTGCAACCGCATCACGAGGATGCGATTTCGTCCCCGCTACGTACGCGCTCGGCAATCTGGTCAATTTTACGAAGTCTATGGTTGATTCCTGACTTCGAAATCGGACCGGACTCGAGCATTTCCCCGAGTTCCTGTAACGAAACGTCCTGGTGTGTGACACGCAGTTCAGCAATCTCCCGCAATTTTTTCGGTAAGACGTCGAGCCCGACCGTCCGCTCCAAGAACTTGATGTTCTCGACTTGACGCAATGCTGCACCGACCGTCTTGTTCAAGTTGGCCGTCTCACAGTTGACGAGACGGTTGACGGAGTTCCGCATATCTTTGATGATTCGTGCGTCTTCAAACTCCAACATACCTCGGGTCGCCCCGATCAGCTTGAGGAAATCTGAAATTTTCTCGCTCTCTTTCATGTACAAGATATGCCCTTTTTTCCGTTCGAGCGTCTTCGCGTTCAACTCGAATCGGTTCGCCAAATCACGTAGCGCCTGGTTATGGTTTTCGTACAAGCTATAGATTTCGAGGTGGTACGACGACGTTTTCGGATGGTTGATCGACCCGCCGGCGAGGAACGCACCACGTAAGTAAGCGCGTGCTAAGTTCTCGTCCCCCGTCATATCCGAGTTCAGTGTCCGGATCATCTCGTAATTCTCTCCGAGGATCTCAAGGTCCCGAAGCATCGTCTCCGCATGCTGTGACACGCGGACGATGTAGACGTTGTTCTTTTTCAAACGCATTTTCTTCCGTACGAACAAGTCTAACGGATGGTCGTAAAGACGTTTCATCAACGAGTAAATCCGACGGGCGATCGAGGCGTTCTCCGTCGAGACATCTAAGGTCATGCCTCGTCCTAGGGCGAGCGAGATGACCCCGTTCATCCGAACGAGTGCCGACAGTTCCGCCTTCGCTTCCGCGTCAGTCACTTCAAGTTGTGTCAATTCTTTCTTCACATCTGATGCAAAGCTCATCGAGTCCCCCTCCTTTCTGTCTTTCCAACAATCTTTATTTCAGTTCCAATTCTTGAAACGAACGTGGCTTCTTGATTCGGAGCACCCGCTGCATGACGAGTCCGGCGATGGCGTCGGAATCATGACGGATATACTCCCGGTTATAATCGACGATGTCCCCAGCGAGAACGTTCGTCCCATAGTTTCGGAGTTTCTTCCGATCGAAGCGGACCTCTTCCGACCCGTCCTCACGATAACGCTCCAAATACTCTTCTTCAATCGGCTCGTTGTTGACGACAATCGTGTCGATCGATGCCTTCCCAAGGTACGACTCGATGACTTTTAAATGTTTCATCGCGTCATAGCCTTTCGTCTCACCTGGTTGCGTCATGACGTTACAAATATAGACGACCGGGACTTTCGAGCGGATGATGGCTTCCCGCACCGCCGAGATGAGAAGGTTTGGAATGATACTTGTATACAGGCTTCCTGGACCGAGCACGATGACGTCCGCCGATTCAATCGCCTCGACGACGCCCGGGGCCGGTTCAATGCCTTCCTCGAGTAAAAACATACGCTTGATCGGTTGCTCATGTAGCGGAATCTTGGACTCCCCTTTGACGATGGTGCCGTCCTCGAACTCGGCGGCGAGGGTCATGAGCGTCTCTGTCACTGGCAACACTTTCCCTTGTGCGTTCAAGAGTTGCGACATGACATCGATCGCTTTGACGAACGAACCCTCACAGATGTGAGTCGCTGCCGTGAGCATCAAATTTCCAAGGGAATGCCCTTCTAATCCATATCCCGTATCGAAACGGTATTGCAAAATCTTATCCATTAACGGCTCAACTTCCGACAACGCCAAAATGACGTTACGGATGTCGCCAGGAGGCAACATATGAAACTCGTCACGAAGACGTCCCGAGCTTCCGCCGTCGTCCCCGACGGTGACGATTGCCGTGATGTCGAGCGGATAATGTTTCAACCCACGAACGAGAGTGGACAACCCTGTCCCTCCGCCGATGGCGACTACTTTCCGGTCTCGTCTCATGTCACTTCTCCTTCGTCGCGTGAACGAGGTCGCGGTGGACCGTCTTCACGTTATAGCGATCAGCAAAGTGCTCCGACACTTTCTCAGCGAAGGTGATCGACCGGTGTTTCCCGCCGGTACAGCCGAACGCCACGACGATTTGCGTCTTCCCTTCCCGTTTATACTGCGGAAGGAGGAACTCGAGCATGTCGATCAACTTCTTATAGAACGCTCGCGCTTCCGGGTGCGACATGACGTACTCTTGTACTTCTGTCGTCTGACCCGTGAGCGGACGGAGCTCAGGGATATAGAATGGGTTCGTGATGAAACGGACGTCGAACAATAAGTCGATATCGAGCGGCACTCCGTGTTTGAAACCGAACGACATGAAGTTGACTGTGAACGGGATCCGTTCTTCGTTGAACTGTTGGAGGATGCGGTCCTTCAACATCTGTGGCTTCAAGTCGCTCGTATCATACAACGTGTGGGCCCGGTCACGGAATCCTTCTAACAGTTCGCGCTCCATCTTGATGCCGACGAGTGGCGCATCTTCCGGTGCGAGCGGATGGGACCGTCGCGTCTCCTTATAACGGCGAACGAGCACGTCGTCCCGCGTCTCTAAATACAACAGGTGCGGATGCACGTTCTTCTTTTCCAAATCGTCGATGACGATGAACAAGCTATCGATAAAGTCTCGTGTCCGTGTATCGATGGCGACCGCGATTTTCGGTCGGACCGAGCTGATGACATCAATCAATTGTGGTAAGAGTACCGGTGGCAAATTGTCGACGCAGAAATAGCCGAGGTCCTCGAAACTATTCATGGCGACCGACTTCCCAGCCCCGCTCATCCCACTGATGATGATCAATTCTTCTAATCCTTTAAAGTCTTCCATCTCGCTGACGCCCCCTTAAAATTGACAACCGAGCCGTGTGTGTAGCTCTCTTCATCTAGTATAACGAACGTCCGAAAAAAAGAGAAGGACCGCGGTCCCCCGCAGTCCTACCTTCTTGAATCATGCGTTTTGTTCTTGCAACGATTCGAGGAGTCCCTCGATGAAGTGTTGAGCATTCTGAGCGGCAATCGATCCGTCGTTCGTCGCTGTGACGACTTGACGAAGCGTTTTCTCGCGAACGTCGCCGGCAGCGAAAATCCCTGGGATGTTCGTTTCCATCGCCTCGTTCGTGACGATGTATCCTTGCTCGTTCGTGATGCCGAGGTCTTGGACGAACCCGGTGATCGGGTTCATGCCGATATAGATGAAGACGCCGTCGATCTCGTGGTCTGTCTCAGTCCCGTCAATTGTGCTGACAAGACGAGCCCCACCGACTTTCCCGTCTTTCTCTGTGATTTCTTTCAACGTGTGGTTCCAAATGAAATCGATCTTCTCATTGTCGAACGCACGTTTTTGAAGAATCTTCTGAGCGCGAAGCTCATCGCGACGGTGAACGATCGTCACCTTGTTCGCAAAGCGTGTCAAGAAGACACCTTCTTCAACAGCCGAGTCGCCACCGCCGATGACGAACAAATCTTTCCCTTTGAAGAACGCTCCGTCACATACCGCACAATACGATACGCCACGGCCACCGAGTTCTTCTTCTCCCGGTACGCCGATTTTCTTATACTGAGCACCAGAGGCGAGGATGATTGCACGTGCTTTATAGTCACGGTTGTGCGCATGGACGATTTTATATTGTGTTTCATCCGAGATGCTTTGCACGTCCCCATATGCATACTCCGCACCGAACGCTTTCGAATGGTCGAACATTTTTTGAGACAAGTCAGGACCAAGGATGCTGTCATAGCCCGGATAGTTCTCAATGTCTTCCGTGTTTGCCATCTGACCACCTGGAATCCCGCGTTCAATCATAAGTGTTGAAAGGTTCGCTCGTGAAGCATATAGCGCAGCGGTCATTCCGGCAGGACCGGCACCGATGATAATGACGTCATAAATTTTTTCTTCTGTCATGTTGATTCCACCTCTGCAAGAAATTGATTGCCTTTAGTATAAGAAACCTGTAAGGGTATCGTCTATCTTTATGCTTGTTCGAGTGTCCGTTTGAACGAACGGACCGTCTCTGTCAACGTGTCGACCGAGAGATGGAAGGCGTTCGCACAATTTTCGAGAATCAATGCGTCCCGTTTCGTATAAAACATCCAGACGAGCGCAGCGGCCGATGCCGTTACGTCCATGAATGATTCATCAGACAACAGAAGCGTCGCGAAACGTTCATAGAAGTCGCCCTCTAGGCTCATCCGTTCCGCTTCTGATACATGTGCTTCAGCCAAGACGAGCGCATCAAACGCACGCTTGATCCGGACGTCTCCTTTGAACGGTTGCTGACAAAGGTCGGCACGACACATCTCTGCGAACGCACGGACCGTCCCGTTTTCCGTCACCGCATTCGTGAGCGCAAGCGCTTCGAACGCTTCGTCATCTTTTAAGTTGGCGATGATTCGGATAATCTCGATTCGAGCCAAGTCGCTCTCTTGACGCAATCCTTGGACGAGCGCCGAACGAAATTCGAGGTTTTCTCGAATGTCGAAGCTTTGTTTCTCTTCAAACTGTTTCATCTCTTCATTGTTCAAGTAGGTGGCTGCCTCTTCAAGTCGTCCTGTCTTATAGGCAGACACGCTGAGCCAATGCCCAAACAGTGGGTCCCCACGGAATCCGCGGTCTTTCAATAGACGCAGTTCTTCATATGCACGGTCGTAATGTCCGACAAGCGCGAGTGTCGTCGCCAATTTATAACGTAAGTCAAATTGGAGTGGACGGACACGTGTAAGCGGTGTCGACAACTGAAGGGCCACTTCCGATTGACCCGCTTCATGGAGCAAGAGAATCGTGTTCAAGATTGCATGCAAGTTGCCAGGATTTTGGTCGAGCACGTATTCGAGCGTCCGGAATGCCGCTTGGTCATCACCAAGGTAAAAATTGACGACCGACAGATTGTTGTATGCTGGCCAAAACGATGGATATTGACCGATGAGACGCTCGAGTGTCGCCTTTGCCGCAAACAATCGTCCTTTATCGATTTGACGCTGCGCTTCCGTATGCCACGTGATCAATTCGTCTTCTTCCTCGTCCTCGAGCTCTTGTTCGAGTTCGATCAGTTCAAGAAGGGATTGCACAGCTTCCGTGAAGTGACCTTTTGTGTCACGGGCGAGATATTCGGATGCATAGTGCGCCGCTTCCTCATATTGAGAGACATAGGCACAGTTGCTTGCTAAGTGATACAGTGCCTCTGTTGCGGTCTCATCGAGCTCTAATACTCGTTTCCACACGTCATTGGCGTGGTAGACCTCCCCTACTTCAAATAACAGTTCTGCGTACTGTTTATGATAGTCGACGCGATGCGTGGCTGCCGCTGTCGCTTCAGCCATGAAAAAAGTCGCTTCATCCAGGCGACCTTCACGTAACGCACGACGACCTCTATAGTAGTGGAGCTCCGCAGCGAGCGGAGATTCTGGTTCGGGTAGCGTCATTACTGCTTCATAGTTCGCTTCCATATTCTAAATCCTCCACATCATCTCTAAATCTTTTTTAGTTGCAGGGATAAGAATACCGCACTCGAACAACGAGGGCAACTGAAAAAGTTAAAAAAAATTGCGACTATATTCCCTCTATAATGAATATTTTTTACTAGGTTCAAAAATTGTTTTTGAACGAAAATATGATGGCTTCATTTCTGTACATTTATCCATGAAAAAGCGGCATCTCTTTAAAAAAAAGTGATACCGCTCAAGTATTATTGATTCTGTACGAACAAAATGCTCATGAAAACATTTTGCGAAAAATTGTGTCAAATATGTGTCAACGATTGAAGCTTTGAACCGATGACCCGCTCTCCTGGTAAGACGTCACGGTGCACCACCGCGCCCGCGCCGATGACGGCACCGTCCCCGATGGTTACCCCTGGCAGGATGGTAACGTTCGCACCGATTAATACGCCATCACCGATGATGACGTCCCCGATCCGATACTCGTCTACGAGATACTCATGACAGAGAATCGTCGAATTGAATCCGATGACCGTATTGCGACCAATCGTGATACGTTCCGGGAACATGACGTCCGGTGTGACCATGAGAGCAAGGGCACTATATTCTCCGATATTCATCCCGAGGAACGTCTGGTAAAGCCAACGCTTTGCCTTCACCGACGGAAAGTAACGACCGACCAGAACGACCGTCGTGTTTTTGAAGACACGCAGAAAGCGAATCGTCTGATACATTTGCCAAAGCGGATTCGGTCCCTCGATGTGATATCGTGTCGTCTTACGCATGAATACTGACCTCGTCTAGCCACGCCTCGAAATGTTCCATCGAGTCGATGATGACGTCCGGTTCGAGCGATTCGAGGAATGGACGCCCTTTGAGGGCCCAGCCTACAGCGACCGTCTTCGTTCCGGCATTTTTCCCGCTGAAGATATCCGTGTCGTTGTCTCCGACCATGACGGCGCGTTCTGGTGACGAACCGAGCGCCTTGAGCGCACGTTCGACCGGTTCGGCGTGAGGTTTTTCGTTCTCGACGTCATCCGCCGTCACGACGACATCAAACAAGTGGTCGATGTTGAACAATCGAAGCCCGCGCTCGACGACCGGACGACCTTTCGACGTGACGACGCCCATCTTGTATCCTTTCTCATGGAGGCGGTATAGCCCTTTGATGACCCCTGGATACTCCGCGACGAGTTGGTCATGCATGGCGATGTTGAAGCTCCGATAGAAGGCTTGCATCTCTTTCCATTCCGGCTCGTTGAGTTCACGGAACGACTTTTCGAGCGTTGGTCCGATGAATCGATAAATGTCTTCATCCCGATACGTTTGCTCTGGGAAGTAGTAGTCGAACGTATGGCGGAAACTCGCGATAATGAGCGGGTTCGTATCGAGTAATGTACCGTCTAAATCAAATAAGAGCGTATCCATTAATCAAACAATCCTTTCTCTGATGGGTCGTTGTACCGTTTCGCGTTGCGGCGAAGGATCATCATGACGATACCGAATAAGATCAAGGCGATCGACACCATTTGGGCCGCACGCAAATCTCCTGACATGAGACTGTCCGTACGAAGTCCCTCGATATTGTAGCGACCGATTGAGTACCAGATGAGGTACGACAAGAAGATATAACCACGTCGTGGATTGCCAATCATGCGCCACGCGACGAGAAGGATGACCCCGATGATATTCCATACACTTTCATATAAGAAGGTCGGGATATAATAAGTCCCATCAATGTACATCTGATTGACGATCCAGTCTGGTAGCATGAGCGTATCTTGCAAGAAACTACGCGTCGTCTCGCCACCATGTGCCTCTTGGTTCATAAAGTTTCCCCAACGCCCAATGGCTTGTCCAAGAAGAAGCGATGGCGCCAAGATGTCCGTCACTTTCCAGAACGACATCGACTTTCGCATACAATAGACGATGACGACAAGGAGAGCACCGAAGATGGCTCCATGAATGGCAATCCCACCTTGACGAATGTCGATGATTTGTCCGAGGTTCTCTGAATAATAATCCCATTGGAACGTCACGTAATAAATGCGCGCGAAGACGATGCTGATCGGAATCGACCAGATGACGACATCCACGAGTCGTTCTGAATCATAATTGATACGTTTTGCTTCGTATAAGGCGAGGACGAGACCAAGCATCGCCCCAAAGGCGATAATCATGCCGTACCAATAGATTGGCAAAGAGCCAATCTCAAACGCCACACGATCAAATGTCGGTTCTACCATGCTCACAAGTCTCCTTCAGTATCCTGAATCGCGTTCGCGAGACGTTCTGCGAACTCTTCAGCCGTATTGATTCCCATATTTTGCAGACGATAGTTCATCGCTGCGACCTCGATGATGACTGCCAAGTTTCGACCAGGTCGAACGGGGATGGTCAAGAGAGGAACTTCACTGTCGATGATTTTCATCGTATTGTGGTCGAGTCCGACACGGTCGTATACTTTGCCCGCGTCCCAGTTCTCCAAGTTGACGATGAGACTGATCTTTTTATGCGACCGAACCGCACCCGCACCGAACAACGTCATGACGTCGATGATGCCAATCCCACGAATCTCGAGCAGGTGACGAATGAGCTTCGGTGCTGATCCGACGAGGAGATGGTCCCCCGTTTGACGAATCTCGACTGAATCATCGGCGACGAGGCGGTGCCCCCGTTTGACGAGTTCAAGTGCCGTCTCAGATTTCCCGACACCACTCTGGCCCTTGATGAGGACACCGACACCGTAAATGTCAACGAGCACGCCGTGCATCGCTGTCATCGGTGCGAGTTCCATCTCTAGGAAGTTCGTGATTTGTGATTCGATTGAGGTCGTCACCGCATTCGTCCGCATGAGCGGGACGTTTGCCGCTTCCGCTTCTTCTTCGATTTCTTTTGGAATATCAAAGCCACGCGTGATTAAAATTCCTGGCGTCTGTTCCGTACACAAGATTTTAGCGCGCTCACGACGCTTCTCTTCCGAGAGGCTCGCGTAGAATGTCAACTCCGTCTTCCCAAGCACTTGCAGGCGGTTTTTGGCATAGTGCGTATAATAGCCGGCAAGGACGAGACCCGGTCGACTCAGGTCGGGTGTGGCGACCGGACGATGAAGTCCTTCCTCTCCCGCAATGATTTGAAGTTTAAAACGCTCAACAACTTGAGCGGTACGTACGATATTTTGCATGAGTATCTGCCCCTTTCACGCTCATTATTGTATCATAGCTCTTTCTAAGACGGGCTAGGGAAGTGATGAAGAACGTGTCAAAAAATTGTTGAAACCATCCTATTACGCCGTTCGTATGTAGGGTATAGGCTTACTAGGAGGTGGAATAATGGGAGGTTTATTCGGAATTGTCATCTTATTTGCGCTAGTGATTGGAATTGGGTCACTCGTTTACATCATCAAATCATTGATCGATATGTGGAAAGAATATGCCGCAACGAAAAACGAGACGATCTTGCTCTTGTTCATCTTGAACATCATCGGATTCTTCTTGTCCGGAGCGCTCATCTCCATGATTGTCGCCATCATCTTCTATTGGAATCGCTCGAAGTCGATGCGCCTTCTTGGAATCATTCTCTTGATTGCCGGACCGGTCCTCTTCATCGTGTTCGCTATCAGCGCCTTCACTTTGTTTGATACGCAGATGATGGATTGGCAACAGATGGAGTACGAAATGAATCTATAATCAAAAAATCCCGAAGGCTCAGCCTTCGGGATTTGCTTATTGTTGATGGAACGGATTGTTCAAATCGCCCGGGTCGACGGGATCGACCGGGTCAGCCGGTTCTACTTTATCCTCATCAAGGAATGTGGATGGCGTATAGACCGAACCGTGCTCCAAATCGATCGTACCGGTACGCGTCCCCGCCTCGACTTCGATGCGAGGGGTTTGACCACGACCCGACAAGAATTCCAGACGACGCTGTGCGACGTCCTTACGGTCACGGATGATTTCGAGCTCATCGAGCAAGCAGTGCAGACCACCGAAGTTCGTCTCGAGCTCCCCTTCGACCTCGACGCCATGTGGTAACACGAGTCGAATGTTTCCGGCGAGTGACGCGAGTTCAAACTTGGCAGGACGAGCTGTCGCCAGTTCCGCGCGGATGTTTCCGTTCCCTGTCTTGAGGGAGGCTTTATCGTACTTCCCACCGACGATGACGGCACCGTTTCCGGTCCGAACGTGAACGAGTTCCGCTTCGACACCTTCGACCTCGACTGTCCCATTACCAGTGTTCAGTAATAGTTCGGATGCATGCACGTCATGGAGCACGACACGCCCGTTTGCGGTTTGCACACGAACGTTCTCGACATCGAGACCATCGGCACGGACTTCGCCGTTCAACGTCTGAACAAGAAGGCGGTTGAAATGGTGGTGCGGGACGTACAGTTCCACGTGGGCCCGGACGAGTTTATCACGGAGCGAAACGACGAGACGATCCCCGATGACAGAGTGCTTAACCGCAGACTGTAACTGTTCGAGCGCCTTATCCGCGTCTTGTTGGCGAAGCGGACGACCCGTGACAATCAGTTCACAATCTTCGGCATCAGACGAAACAATTGTCGCCGACGCGTTGAAAAGGTCGAGCGAGATATCGCTACCTGTGAACGGGAACGACTTCGAATACGTCACTTCCGGACCAAAGTTCGAGCTGAATGAAAAGTCGCTGTCGCGAAGTTTCGTCACGAGCCCTTCCACTGCAGATGTCAGTTTCGTTGTGAGCGATTCAACCGAATAGGCATCGACCTTTTCTGTATCCTGTCGCTCTTCAAGCGCTTTACCCTGTTCCGGTTCAAGTCGCTCGAGACGTTCGAGTTGCGTCATCGCCTCCTCGATCGTCATCTTGCCTTCCTTCACTTGCTGGAGAATCAGTTCACGCATTTCTTGTTTCACGTTCGTTTTCCCCCTTCAATTTGGTTGCACGTCAATTACCTTCCCGTTTCTCACCATTTCTATACTTATTTCTTTTTTCCTGCTTTCGGTTTCACTCGGGCTGCATCTCGTTCGAGAACCGGCTTCAAATACTTACCGGTATACGAGCCTGACACTTCCGCGACTTCTTCTGGTGTCCCCGTTGCGACGATGAGTCCGCCACCATCTCCACCCTCTGGTCCGAGGTCAATCAAATAATCGGCCGACTTGATGACATCGAGGTTATGCTCGATGACAAGCACCGTGTCCCCGTTCTCGACAAGACGTTGCAACACTTTCAACAAGCGCGCGATGTCGTCGACGTGAAGACCGGTCGTCGGTTCGTCCAGAATATAAATCGTTTTCCCGGTCGACCGTTTATGAAGTTCCGAAGCGAGTTTGACACGCTGGGCTTCCCCACCCGAAAGTTCCGTCGCTGGCTGACCGAGTTTCATATAGCCAAGACCGACGTCATAAATCGTTTGAATCTTCCGCTTGATTTTCGGAATCTTGTCAAAGAATTCGAGTCCTTCCTCAATCGTCATATCAAGGACGTCTGCGATCGTCTTCCCTTTGTACTTCACTTCGAGCGTTTCACGATTATAGCGTTTCCCGTGACAGACCTCACACGGAACGTAGACGTCAGGAAGGAAGTGCATCTCGATTTTGATGATCCCATCCCCACGACATGCTTCACAGCGCCCGCCTTTAACGTTGAAACTGAAACGTCCCTTCTTGTAGCCGCGCATCTTCGCTTCATTCGTCGAGGCGAAGACGTCACGAATATCATCAAAGACACCCGTATACGTGGCCGGGTTCGAACGAGGGGTCCGTCCGATCGGGGATTGGTCGATATCGATGACCTTATCGATATGCTCAAGTCCTTCAATCTTCTTGTGCTTGCCTGGCTTCGCTTTGGCCCGGTTCATATTGTGCGCGAGCGATTTATAGAGAATCTCATTGATGAGGGTCGATTTACCCGATCCCGAGACCCCTGTTACGGCAACGAACATCCCGAGTGGAATGGAAACGTCGACGTCTTTTAGGTTGTTCTCTTCTGCTTTGACGATCTTTAAGAAACGTTCGTCTGGCATCTTCCGTTCAGCCGGAAGTGGGATGAACTTCTTCCCAGCAAGATATTGACCGGTGAGCGAGTTTTTATTTTTCATCAGTTGTTTCGGCGTCCCGGCCGCAATGACCTGTCCGCCATGTTCTCCTGCGCCTGGTCCGATATCGATCAAGTAGTCGGCTTCCATCATCGTGTCCTCGTCATGCTCGACGACGATGAGCGTGTTGCCGATGTCCCGCATCTGTTTGAGGGTCGAAATCAACCGATCGTTATCACGTTGATGAAGACCGATGGATGGTTCGTCAAGGACATACAAAACACCCGTGAGACGAGACCCAATTTGTGTCGCGAGACGAATCCGCTGCGCCTCCCCACCCGAGAGTGTTCCAGCGGCACGAGAGAGCGTCAAGTAGTCGAGACCGACGTTATTCAAAAAACTGAGTCGTTCCCGAATCTCTTGGATGATGAGACGGGCGATGGCGATCTCTTTCTCGCTCAACTGCTCGTTGAGTCCTTCAAAGAACGCGAGTGCGTTCACGACCGATTTCTCCGTCACTTGCCCGACGTGCTGACCCGTGATTTTGACGGCGAGCGACTCTTCTTTCAAGCGATAGCCGTGACATGTCGGACACGCATGTGTCGCCATGTACATTTCCATCTGCTCACGGATATAGTCGGATGTTGTCTCCCGGTAACGGCGCTCGATGTTACGGAGCACCCCTTCAAAGAAAATGGTATTCGTCCGCACTTGACCGAAGTCGTTCTCGTAGCGGAAGAGGAACGATTCCTCCGAAGATCCGTTCAAGACGAGGTCCTGATCACGTTTTGATAGGCGCTCGAACGGCACGTCCATGTCGATGTTGAAATGCTGGCACATCGCAGCCAAAAGTTGTGGATAGTACTGGGAACTTGTCGGTTGCCATGCGGCAATCGCCCCCTCCTTCAACGTCTTCGACGGGTCCGGGATGACGAGTTCTGGGTCGACGTCTAGTTTCGTCCCAAGACCATCACACGTCGGACATGCACCGAATGGCGAGTTGAATGAGAACATCCGAGGTTCGAGTTCGCCGATGGAGAACCCGCAGATCGGACAGGCGTGATGCTCACTGAAGAGAAGCTCGGTGCCATCCATCTTATCGATAATGACACGGCCGTCCGCAAGACGTAATGCCGTCTCGAGTGAGTCGGCGAGGCGCCCTTCGACGTCAGGTCGGACCACGAGGCGGTCGACGACGACTTCAATCGAATGCTTCTTGTTTTTATCGAGCTCGATCTCATCCGTCAATTCAATTGTTTCACCATTGACACGGACACGAACAAATCCTTCTTTTTTCAAGGAGTCGAATACTTTCACGTGCGTCCCTTTTCGACCCGATACGATTGGCGCAAGAATTTGGAGTCGCGTCCGTTCCGGCAATTCCATCACCTGGTCGACCATCTGTGAGATCGTTTGACTCGAGATCTCGATGCCGTGGTTCGGACAGACCGGCTTCCCGATTCGTGCGAACAATAGACGAAGGTAATCATAAATCTCGGTCACCGTCCCGACCGTCGACCGTGGGTTACGACTCGTCGTCTTCTGGTCAATCGAGATGGCCGGACTGAGCCCTTCAATCGTATCGACGTCTGGCTTATCCATCTGTCCGAGGAACTGTCGGGCATATGCGGATAAGCTCTCGACGTAACGACGCTGTCCTTCCGCATAGATCGTATCGAACGCAAGTGACGATTTCCCGGAGCCGGACAAGCCCGTCAAGACGACGAGCTGGTCACGTGGGATATCGATGTCAATATTTTTTAAGTTGTTGACGCGTGCCCCTTTGATGACAATCGCATTTTTCTTTTCAGCCATTTAATTCCCTACCTTCAACTCCAAGATTAAGTCACGCAATTCGGCCGCACGTTCGAACTGGAGGTCGCGCGCCGCTTGCTTCATTTCTTCTTCCAACTTGGCAATCGCCGCCTCGCGTTCGGCCGGCTTCATCGTACTGAGCGATTCGAGTGCTTCCTCTTCCGCCTCGACCGTCGCCCGAATGACCCCTCGGACGTCCTTTCGAATCGTCTGCGGGATGATGCCATGTTCTTCATTATAAGCCTGTTGAATCGACCGACGACGATCCGTCTCTTCGATGGCCCGCGCCATCGAGTCGGTCACCTTGTCCGCGAACAGGATGACGTGTCCGTTCGCATTACGCGCCGCTCGACCAATCGTCTGGATGAGCGAGCGATCCGAACGAAGGAACCCTTCCTTGTCCGCATCGAGGATCGTCACGAGACTGACCTCTGGAATATCGAGACCCTCCCGCAACAAGTTGATCCCGACGAGCACGTCATACTTCCCGAGCCGAAGGTCACGAATGATTTCGATTCGCTCGAGCGTCTTGATCTCAGAGTGCATATAGTTGACCTTGATTCCCGCTTCGCGTAAGTAATCAGATAGGTCCTCTGCCATCTTCTTCGTGAGCGTCGTCACGAGCACGCGCTCGTCGCGCTTGATGCGTTCGCGAATCTGATCCATCAAGTAGTCAATCTGACCTTTGATCGGATGAATCTCGATTGTCGGATCAAGTAACCCGGTCGGACGGATGATCTGCTCAATCATGTTCGGCGTATGTTCGAGTTCGTACGGACCTGGTGTCGCCGAGATGAAAATTGCTTGTGAGACTTTCTTCTCGAACTCATCGAACTTGAGCGGACGGTTATCCTTCGCCGAAGGGAGACGGAAGCCGTGATCGACGAGCACTTGTTTCCGTGCCTGATCCCCGTTGTACATCCCGCGTACTTGCGGGAGCGTCACGTGCGACTCATCGGCGACGAGTAAGAAGTCTTCTGGGAAGTAATCGAGTAGCGTATACGGAGTCGAGCCTTCTGGCATCAAGTTCAAGTGGCGCGAATAGTTCTCGATTCCTGAACAATACCCCATCTCACGCATCATTTCCAAATCGTAATGCGTTCGTTGCTCGAGTCGTTGCGCTTCTAGGAGCTTCCCTTCTTCGCGGAACTTCTCAAGTTGTTCCTCAAGTTCCGCTTCGATGTTGACGATTGCCTTTTGCAATTTTTCGTCGCGTGTGACGAAGTGGGATGCCGGGAAGATGGCGACGTGATCACGGTCTGCGATGATTTCACCCGTCAACGGATCCATCTCACGGATACGGTCGATCTCGTCTCCGAAGAACTCGATGCGCATGCAGTGTTCGTCACGCGATGCTGGGAAGATCTCGACGACGTCCCCGCGGACACGGAAACGTCCACGCTGAAAATCGATATCGTTTCGTTCATATTGAATGTCGATGAGTTTACGTAACATCTCGTCACGTCCCATCTCTTTCCCGACGCGAAGGCTCAAGACGAGGCTCCGATATTCTTCCGGGTTACCGAGACCATAAATACAGGAGACAGATGCGACGATGATGACGTCATCGCGCTCAAAGAGAGCCGACGTCGCCGAGTGACGCAGCTTATCGATTTCATCATTGATTGAAGCATCCTTCTCAATGAACGTATCCGTCGACGGCACGTACGCTTCCGGTTGATAGTAGTCATAGTAACTGACGAAGTACTCGACCGCGTTGTTCGGGAAGAACTCTTTGAACTCCGAGTAGAGCTGACCGGCGAGCGTCTTGTTATGGGCGAGGACGAGTGTCGGCTTCTTTACTTCTTGAATGACGTTCGAAACGGTAAACGTTTTACCCGTACCCGTTGCACCGAGGAGCGTCTGATACCGGTCACCTCGATTTACACCTTCGACAAGCTGTCGAATCGCTTCAGGCTGGTCGCCTCCTGGTTGAAATTCAGATTGTAATGCAAACGGAATCGATTCCATAAGATACTCCTCACCTTCTCATTTCATAAGTGTCTTGATTATACCATAGACACGAACAAATATTCGCTTATTAGTTTGTAGGTTAATTCATTTTATTTCTTTTTTTCATTCAATCCATTGTTCATTTCTTTTTCCTTTACTGTCTCAAAAGAAACATCTTGTTCCATCCAAATCATCACATCAAGATTTCAACAGAATCACTTTTGTGGCATAAAGCATTGCACTTTTCAGATTGGACTATGTCCCTAGTAAATTGGAATGCTTGAAATATCCGAAAAAACCATCCACTTCGTGAACGTTTCGCTCTGCTTCTTAATTCTTTTGCGAAGTTTACAGCTGTAAATGTGAACATTTGTAGGAAAAAAGTAGGATTTTTAAAAAACACTGTTTTAAAACGCTTACATTTTGGGCATATAATGAAGTGGTAAGTCAAATTGCATAAGGGAGAAAGGGGAGTATCACATGTCAGCATTTGTCAGTGAAATTATTGGTACGATGCTATTGATTCTGCTCGGTAACGGTGTCGTCGCCGGCGTCGTCCTCCGCCATTCCAAAGCGGAAAACTCTGGCTGGATTGTCATCACAATGGGTTGGGGTCTTGCCGTTATGGTCGGGGTCTACGCAGCCGGAATTTACGGAGGCGCTCACATCAACCCTGCCGTCACGATTGGTCTCGCGACAGCAGGCGAATTCCCATGGGCTGATGTCCCACTTTATATCCTCGCTCAGTTTATTGGAGCCATCATCGGGGCATGTTTGGTTTATGTCCACTACAAGCCGCACTATGATGCGACAGACGATCCTGGTTTAAAACTGGCGACGTTCTCGACAGCTCCAGGTATTCGAAGCACGCCGTACAACTTGATTGGTGAGATTATCGGAACATTCGTCCTTGTCTTTGCATTGTTGTCATTCGGGGCAAACACATTCGCAGACGGACTCAATCCACTCATCGTTGGTTTCTTGATTGTATCGATTGGTCTTTCGCTCGGTGGTACGACGGGATATGCGATCAACCCGGCACGTGACCTTGGGCCACGTATCGCACACGCATTCCTTCCAATTAAAGGAAAAGGATCTTCAGATTGGGGTTATTCATGGATCCCGGTCGTCGGTCCGATTATCGGTGCGATTATTGCCGCACTCATCTACGGTATTCTCGTCCCTTAACACATAATTTTGAAGGAGGAAATCACATATGGCGAAAGAAAAACGTTATATTTTAGCATTGGACCAAGGAACGACAAGTTCACGAGCAATCATCTTTGATCATGATGGAAAAATTGTCACAGTCGCACAGCGCGAATTCAAACAATACTTCCCGAAACCAGGCTGGGTCGAGCACAACGCCAATGAGATTTGGGGGTCTGTCCTCGCCGTTATGGCGGAAGCGTTCGGTTCTGCTGATATCGACCCGAATGAGATTGCCGGAATCGGGATCACGAACCAACGTGAAACAGCTGTCGTTTGGGAGAAGGAAACAGGACGCCCTGTCTATAACGCCGTCGTCTGGCAATCCCGTCAAACCGCCGACATCTGTGAAGAGCTGAAAGCAGCCGGTCATTCCGATATGGTCCGCGACAAAACAGGTCTCCTCATCGATGCCTACTTCTCAGGAACGAAAGTCAAATGGATTCTTGACAACGTCGAGGGTGCACGTGAAAAAGCTGAGAACGGCGAACTCCTCTTCGGGACAATCGACACGTGGCTCATCTGGAAACTCTCTGGTGGAAAAGCACACGTAACCGATTATTCGAACGCATCGCGTACACTCATGTACAACATCTACGAGCAGAAGTGGGATGACGAGTTACTCGACATCTTGACAGTGCCAAAATCAATGCTTCCTGAAGTCAAACCGTCAAGTGAAGTCTATGCGAACACGATTCCATACCACTTCTTCGGATTCGAAGTCCCGATTGCCGGAGCTGCAGGTGACCAACAGGCCGCCTTGTTCGGACAAACTTGCTTCGAAAAAGGTGAGGCGAAAAACACGTATGGAACAGGTTGTTTCATGCTCATGAACACGGGAGAAGAAGCCGTCAAATCTGATCACGGTCTCTTGACGACAATCGCTTGGGGCTATAACGGGAAAGTAGAATACGCGCTCGAAGGTTCGATCTTCGTCGCCGGTTCTGCAATCCAGTGGCTCCGTGACGGATTACGAATGTTGAAATCAGCGAAAGACTCGGAACAGTATGCGACACGGATCGAATCAACTGACGGTGTCTACGTCGTTCCTGCCTTCGTCGGTCTCGGTGCCCCGTACTGGAACTCTGACGTCCGTGGTGCCATCTTCGGTCTCACGCGTGGGACAGAGAAAGAACAGATGGTCCGGGCGACAATCGAGTCACTCGCTTACCAGACACGTGACGTCCTCACGTCGATGGAAAATGACTCAGGCATCAACTTGAAGACGCTCCGCGTCGATGGTGGAGCCGTCAGCAACAACTTCCTCATGCAGTTCCAATCGGACATTCTCAACGTCCCGGTCGAACGTCCTGAAGTGAGTGAAACGACTGCACTCGGTGCCGCCTACTTGGCGGGTCTCGCCGTTGGATTCTGGAAAGACCAAGCCGAAGTCAAAGACCAGTGGAAACTCGATAAGAAGTTCGATCCGAACATGGACGAGTCTCACCGTGAAGCCCTATACAAAGGATGGCAACACGCTGTCGAAGCCACAATGGCATTCAAACCTTCAAAACTTGATGTATAAGACGAAAGGGCATCCTTGCAGGTGCCCTTTTTGTATGCAAAAAAGAGTACCCATGACGGATACTCTTACAGTTTACGTAAGCGAACTCTCGGGCTCGTTGGTTCCCCGACGAACAAAATCCCGAGCTCATGTGGATCGGTCTCATACATCGCCCGTTGAACGAATCGGATGTCTCCGTTCAGATTCAACACTTCCAGCTTGATGTATGGCTTATGTTGCTGGAGCGCCTCATAAAAACTGTGCCCTCCGGTGATGACCGTCCCGTTGACTTTATAGATCGATTCACCCGGGATGAGCTGCATCGCCTCTCCAGGCGAGTTCGGTAGCGTGTCGACGATGACCGCCCCACGGTTTCCGTTGATGAAGACGGGTGTCGTTCCCCGATTCTCGCGTTTGATCCATTGTAAGCCGAGCTCATAGAGGACGAATAGCGTCAATACTACATAGTCGACATATGGAATCTCAAACGCATATGAGAGGCCGAATAGACCGAGAGCGATCAAAGCGAGTACGGCACGATAATTGCTCAGTCGTGCGAGAAGCGTTCCTGGTAGGGCGCCGGTCGACAATAAACTGACCCCGATGGGAATCGGAAGAATGATGGGCACCATCGGCCAGTCGAGACCGAACATCGGTGGCACGAAGACGACGAGCGGGAAAAACCAAATCCGTTTGACGACATGCCCTCCGATAAACTGCCCCCGTTTCGACAAGATCAAGGTCGGGGATGTCTCTTTTGGTCCGTTCCAGCGCAAGAGAATCGCTTCAGCAAGGGTGACGAGGCCGAATGTGAGCGCATAGACCGTCCAATCGACCTGAGCGAGTGCTGCTACCCAATCACGAAGCACCCCATATGCGACAACATCGCGTAACAAGACGACCCCAAACAACACGAGAAGAGGCAGCACCGGATTAAAGAATCGCGGATGCATCGTCAAGACGACGAGCGTATAGAGAATCGTGAACGAGACGGCCCACTCAAACGTGATGGTCGTCTCGAGTAAAATCGTCACGGCCGATGAGAGGACCGCTAACAGAAGACTCGGCCAGATGAAATGTCTCCATTCCGACTTCGGTGAGCGACGTCTCGAACGGAACATGGCCCGTTCTCGCTTGACCCGTGTCAGCGATATGTATGTAAGGGCGACAAGTGTCACCCAAAACAGCGGACTACCTAACAACGTCAATAAAGCCGTAACACCCATTCGTACAACTTCCACGCGGTCCAACCCTTTCTTTCATACAACGTTATTTTGCGGCTTCTTCAAGCGCACGATTCAATTGGGCGTCATTCGCCTCATCTTGAATCGCTTCGAGCAACTTCGCTTCGAGTGCAGAGGCTGTCTCTTCATCGACAGTTCCAGAAGCCTCGAGACCATTGTCTGTCTGGAATGCTTTCACGGCGTTCGCCATCGTGTCCCCGTAATATCCCGGCTGACCGCCTGGCTCATAGCCGATTCCAGTTAAAATTTTATGCAAGTTCGAGACGGCGTCACCGTAATCTCCGACTTGGAGCGACTCTTCTTCTGTCAGGACACGGGTCACGTTGAAGAAGTCCGGTTGCTCCACTTCAATGTCCGGCTCGATGCCCTTCTTGTTAATCCAATTTCCGTCCGGTGTGAGCCACTTGCTCGTCGTCAATTTCAAGTTACTGCCGTCCTCTAAGTCGAACGCCGTCTGGACGACACCTTTTCCGAACGTCTTCGTCCCGATGATGGTCGCGCCTGCTCCTTCTTTCATCGCACCAGTCAAAATCTCAGATGCCGAGGCAGAACCCTCATCCGTCAAGACAAACAGGTCATACGGTTTCGCTTCACGAGCGCGACCGTTTTGTGCATCACGGTCACCGTCCGCATTCTCGATTTGGACGACCGGTTTTGAGGTCGGGACGAACCCTTCCGACATCTCGATGACGGCAGGCAAGAGACCTCCCGGATTTCCACGAACATCGATGATCAAGCTATCGATTTCTTCTGACTCGAGTTGCTCGAGTTGTTCGAGGAATTCATCAGCCGTCGGTTCTGAGAATTGGGTGACTTGGAGATACCCAATCTTTTTACCGTCTTTCTCTTTCACTTCAGAGAAGACCGTCTCGATTGGAATCGTGTCACGTGTGATCTCATAATCCGCCGTCTGACTGCCACGGCGAATCGTCAACGTGACGGTCGTCCCTTTTTCGCCTCGAATCAATTGGACGGCTTCCTGTACATCCATCCCTTCGATCGACTCCCCGTCGACCGCTGTGATGATGTCGCCAGGACGAAGTCCCCCCTCTTCAGCCGGAGCGCCTTTGATCGGAGCGACAATTAGGATGTCCTCTCCTTTCTTCTCCAAAGTCGCGCCGATTCCTTCAAAACTCGATTCAATCGAGTCCGTAAATTGTGACGTTTCTTCCGCATCCAAGAAATCCGAATACGGGTCGTTCAGCGCTGCGGTCATCCCGTCGAGCGCACCGGTCAATAAATCGTCTTCTGAGATGTCCTGTAACGAATGTTCTTCAATCAAATTACGTACTTGGTCGACTTTATCCCAGCCTTCCGCATTCGTTTGAATGGGAAGCGATGTGTCTGTAAACGCCATCGTCGCAAGGCCTGCACCGGCCCCAGCCACGAACGTTGTGCCAGCGAGTAGTCCTGCGGTTGAATTTTTCACGGGTTGGTCCCTCATTTCTCTTTGTAAGTCTTTTCATTAGTATAGCAAAAACTAGAGGAAAAGCGGACGCGTTCCACATATTTGGGACGCGTCCGCTTCTGTCAGTATCCAATATACGGGGCTGGGTCAATCGCGTTCGGCTGTCCCGGTGCCCATTTTCCTCGGTGTAACTCAAAATGAAGATGGGGACCGGTCGACCAGCCGGTATTGCCGAGCGTTCCGACCGTCTGTCCCGCCGCCACTTGTTGACCGGCTCCGACTGTGATCGCATTTAAATGGGCATAGACGGTCGTCCAAATCTCACCGTTGATGACATGCGAAACGAAGACGACATTTCCATATCCGGTCGCCGGTGCCGCCTTGATGACGACACCTGGTGCGCTTGACACGATTGGTGTTCCAGACGCATTGACGAGGTCGATGCCCTTGTGAATCTCCGGCACACCTGTCAACGGGTTGTCTCGTGGACCGAACGGACTAGACACATAACCGGACACAGGACGAACGAATCCCGTGGACGTGGACACATTCGTCGGTGTTTCGGTTGGTGCGGTCACTTCTGGTGCCTCCTCGACCTCCGACTCACGGGCTTCCGCTTCTGCTTGTGCTCGCTCTTCAGCGGCACGCGCCTCAGCTTCACGTTTGGCACGTTCCGCCGCCTCTGCGGCTTCTCGTTCGGCAGTCGCAATCGCCTCTAGTTGTTCACTGATGATGCGGTTCTGTTCAGCCATGACCGCCTGCTCTTCACTGCGCGTCATCTTTTCGAGCTCGAGCTGCTCTACTTGTTCGTTCAGTTCAACCAACAGGTCACGTTTCTTCTCGGCCGTCCGGTCAAGGTCTTGCTTGGTGATGACGAGCTCGCGCTCTTTTTGCTTGATGAAAGAGAGCTGGGTACGTTGTGTCGACTCGAGCGACTCCAAACGTTCCATCTCACTCATATAATTATGTATGAGCTCCCGGTCCTGTTCAGCGATCGTGCGGGCCGTCATAGCCCGTGTCACGAAGTCGCCGAAGGAACGGGACTCAAAAATGACTTGTAAATAGGAAGTGTCTTCATGTACTTGCAAAACGCGAAGGCGCTCGTTCACGAGTTCCTTCTGGCTTTCCAAGTATTCTTCCTGAACGGAAAGTTGTTGGCGGGTCGACTCGAGTTCTGCCCGGGCTGTATCGACCTCATGCTGCTGAATGGCGATTTGTTCGCTCAATTCATTCAACCGGTCGTCGACGACGTGTATTTCCGTCTTCACGGCATCACGCTCTGCCTCGGTGATCTCGAGTTCGGCATCCGTCTCGGCCTGCGCTTTTTTCGACTCCTCCAACTCATTGGACAGTTGATCTTGTCGAGCTTTCAACGTGTCTTTCTCTGTCGCCATGACCGGCATGGCAAGTAACGATACACACAACCCTAGCGCAAGCGAACGTTTCATCCGCCAACTCCTCCTTATTTAAGTTAGATTTTCAAGAAACGACCGAGCGATGTCGTCGATCCCCAGATTCCGATGAACGCACCGAGTGCAAGTAAAACAAGCGATACTTGGACTGTTAGCGTCGATGGATCAATCAACTTAAATATATCACTATTCAATTGATCAAGCGATGGTTGTAAAGCACTATATGCAACGTCATATCCGAAATAAATGACAAGAATCGGGACGAGAGCCCCAAGCATTCCAAGGAGCAATCCTTCGATAAAGAACGGCCAGCGGATAAAGCTGTTTTTCGCTCCGACGAGTCGCATGATTTCAATCTCACGGCGACGCGAGAAGATTGTCATTTTAATCGTATTTGAGATCAAGAACATCGCCATCAATGTCAAACCGACAATCAACGCGAGTCCACCGATGCGAATCCCGTTGAAGAAGGCAAACATTTTATCGATGTAGTCTTTTCCGTATTTCACATCGTCCACATTATCGAGTGAACCGACCGATTTGGCCACTTCCTCTAGTTCTGTCGGGTCTTGTGCTTTGACGATATAGCGGGCGTGGAGCGGGTTGTCTTTTTCAACCGTTCCGTATGCAGCCGCATCATCGCCAAGCTGGTCTTGGAACTTCGCTAGCTCATCTTCTTTTGAACTGAACGTGACCGTCGAGACACCCGGCACCTGTTCAATGTTCTCCCCGAGTTTCTCAACCGAGTTCTCATCCGCTGTACGAGTGATGAACACTTGAATCTCGACATCATTTTCGACGTTATCTGAAATTTCATTGATGTTGAACATGACGAGTGCGAATACACCGACAAGTAGCAACGTAATGGTCACGGCACTAATCGCCGCGAACGACATCCATCCATTCCGAAGTGTTCCTTTGAACCCTTCACGCAAATGGCGCAATCCAGTCTTAAATATCATAGCCATATGCTCCTTTCTCTTCATCGCGCACGACTTTCCCGTTCTCAATCGCGATGACGCGGTGACGAATCTTATCGACGATGTCACGGTTGTGTGTCGCCATGACGATTGTGGCTCCGCGGCGGTGAATCTCTTCAAACACTTCCATGATGCCCCATGCTGTTTCCGGGTCTAAGTTCCCTGTCGGCTCATCGGCGATGATCAATTTTGGCTTATTGACGATTGCGCGAGCAATCGAGACACGTTGTTGTTCTCCACCTGATAGTTCGTCGGGATAGTTGCGCGCCTTGTTCTTCAATCCGACAAGGTTCAACACATCCATGACTTGTTTCCGAATCGAAGACGTGTCCGCTCCTACAACTTCTAATGCGAACGCTACGTTCTCATATACCGTAAGTGACGGCAACAATTTGAAGTCTTGGAAGATAACGCCGAGTTGACGGCGTAGCTTCGGTACGTGTCGGTTTTTAATTTTCCCGACATCGAGTCCGTCAATCAACAATTGACCGGCTGTCGGCTTCTCCTCACGATAAATCATCTTCATGAACGTCGACTTTCCGGCACCGGAAGGCCCGACGACATAAAGGAACTCGCCGTCGCGAATTTCTAGATCGAGGTCATCCATGGCGACGACGCCGTTCGGATATACTTTACTGACTTTTTGCATCGAGATCATAACGTATTCCCTACCCTTTTTAAATTATTTTTAAGCATCTATGACGAATTTGAATCGATTATTTTAGTTACTGTATATTTCGCCTAGAGTCTTTTTTACAGGAAACGGCTCCCTCTGTCAAGGTGTCGCTTTTTTATGTTAGCCTGGTCAAAAAATCATCTAGGGCATATGTTGAAGCGACTACAATTATATCAATCCGACTTTTAAAACACCATTACAGGATTGTTTCAGTTCGATTGAGTTCGATGTGAAAATGTCGCGAAGAACCTCACTTTCTTAATCTCCCAGAGAATGTTGAAACCGCACTTCAAAAGGGTGCTCCCTAAGGAACACCCTTCACCAATACGCCACATTTAATCGTGTGGTTTTTCTTTCAATGCATCAAACGGCGACTTTTTCCGTTTCCGATACTTGATATGGATCGTTGAGGATTCATAGTCATCGGAAGCCCGGATATCCCGACTCGATACGCGGACGAATGACCAAGCAAGAAGGAACATGATGAGGATAAGCGGGAATCCACCGACGATACTCGCTGTCTGGAGCGTCTCTAGTCCGCCGAGGAACATGAGCGTGAGCGGCATGATAGCAAGCGCGAACGCCCAAAAGAGACGGTTCCAGACAATCGGCTCATCCTCGACATGTTTTTGCGTGACCGATGCCAAGATGTATGATGATGAATCGAACGTTGTCGCCAAAAAGATAATGGCAAGAAGCGTAAAGACGCCGATGACGACTTTCCCGAAAGGCAATTGGCCGATGATGGCGATGATTGTAGGTGCCGGGCCATTCGCCGCCATGTACCCGACAACATCGAACGTCCCACTTAGATGAAGGTAGAGCCCGTAGTTTCCGAGAATCCCAAAGAACAAGATGCATCCGAGCGTTCCGTACACCATCGTCCCAAAGATCATATTCCGAATCGTACGACCGCGTGAGATACGGGCGACGAACAATCCGACGAATGGTGCATAGACAAGCCACCATGCCCAATAGAACACCGTCCACGATTCCGGGAACCCGGTCGATGTGAAGCCACCGAAGTCACCGAACGGTTCCATCCACGTTGCCATCCGGAAAAAGTTATCCATGACGATTCCGACTCCATTGAACGTCGTCTCCATAATGAATCGAGTCGGACCAAAGATAAGCACGAACGTCAAAATCCCAAGGGCGAGCCAGATGTTCAAGTCACTGAGTACTTTGATGCCACCCTTCAGTCCAATGTAAGAACTGATGGCGAAGATGACCGTACAAATCAACATGATGACGGCCTGCATCCCGAGCGTGACGGGAATCCCTGTCAGTTCGTTGACCCCTTCGGCAATCATCGGGGTACCGAGGGCGAGCGTCGTCCCGGCACCACCTAATAATCCAAAGATAAATAAGATATCAATCAATTTACCGAGGGGTCCATCTGCCCATTTTCCGATAACGGGACGTACCGCTTCACTTACCTTTAAGACGGATTTCTTACGGACGTAAAAGAAATAAGCGATCGGCAGTGCCGGTAACGTATAGATTGCCCAAGCGATCGGTCCCCAGTGGAACATCCCATATGCTGTCGACCATTGAATCGCTTCCGGTGACTCCGGTGTCAGCCCGAACGGCGGACCTTCATAGTAATAGACCCATTCGATGACGGACCAATAGAGGATGCTGGACCCGATGCCGGCAGCAAATAACATCGCCGCCCAAGAGAATGTACTAAATTCGGGTTCTTCATCTTCACGACCTAATTTGATATGACCATTCTTACTGAAGGCAATGAAAATCAAAAATCCGAACGCACCTAAGCCCATTGCTAAGTACAACATGCCGAAGTTAGAGGTCATGTATTCGTTCGCCGCACCGACCCACGCTTTACCGGTCTCTGGGAAGAAGATGAGCGGTAACGTCACCCCTAACAGTAATACAAACGAGCCGATAAAAGTCGGCCAGTCAATCAGTTTCGTCTTCAATCGTCATCACTCCATTTCCACTATGTCTCACGTTACCTTAACAATATTTCCCCAAGCCTTAACACCCAAAACAAAAAAGCATGAGGTGTGTTCCACCTCATGCTGTCGAATCTTATTTTTTCTCAGCGAGCCAAGCGGCGACCGCTGTGATCTCTTCGTCTTTTTCAATGACGTTCGCAGGCATCGCGCCTTGACCGTTTCGAATGACGTTTTCAATCTCTTCTGCCGACAGACGAGCACCGACTTGCTCGAGTGACGGACCACTCATTCCTTCAAGGTTCGCACCATGACATGCCGCACAGTTTTGTGCGTATACCGCTTCCGCGTCAACCGATGCCGTGTTCGAGCCCGAATCCCCGTTGCTCGATGTATCCTCTTCTTCACCGCCGCCACATGCGCCGAGTGTCAGCATGGCGCCGAGGCCGATGGCCATCATCCATTTTTTCATAACCACGTTCCCCTCCTAAGTTGTAGAAATGACCTACATTTACCATTATAGCCGTTAACGTATGTTTTCTAACCTAATCTCACGAAAAGTACACAAAGATTCCACAACTTACGGCACGTTGATGTAACGCTTATCAGACGTAAACCCTTGTCCGAGCACCTCATGTGCCTCACTGAAGACGAGGAACGCCTCTGGGTCGATCCGACGGATGATTTCCTTCAATCGACTCACCTCGCTCTGACGGACGACGATCATGAGCATCGGACGGTCGAGACGTGAATACGCTCCGATCGCTTGGATCTCTGTCGCTCCGCGGTCAAGCTCCTCGAAGACGGCCCGGACGATAAAGTCCCGCTTCTCCGAGATGACGTAAGCCATCTTGTCCTGTGTGAACCCGAGCTGGACGAAGTCGATCATCTTGACCGTGATGAATAACGCGATGAGTGCATAGAGTCCGGTCGTGAACGAGAACGTCAAGGCCGCGGTCAAGACGACCATGCCATCGAGGATGGCGATACAGAGATAGAGCGGGATGTGCGTGAACTTATGTAAGACCTGCGCGATCAAGTCCATCCCCCCTGTCGAGGCGCGCCCCCGGAAGATGAGCCCGAGTCCGACCCCGACGCCGACACCACCGAAGATGGCCGCGAGGAGCGTATCGTCCACGGCCGCACCGGCATCGATCGCCTCATAGAAAAGAATGACACCCGGTAAGAAGATGGAGCCGACGAGCGACTTCACCCCGAAGCCGAGTCCAAGGATGGCCCAACCGATAATCAAAAGTAACACGTTAGCCACGAGCTGGAACGCCCCCGGCGAGATGCCGAACAGCTCATACGTGATGACCGAGATCCCGCTCACCCCGCCTGATGCCAGATTGTTTGGCAACAGAAATAAGCTGAAGGCCGAGGCGACGAACACTGAGCCGGTCAACAAATACAGATAGTCTTTGACGATTTGCTTCATTAAAGAAAGTCTCCTTTACACACAACATGGCCCAAAGACAGGTGTCTTTGAGCCACATGCATCACATATTTGTTTTACGAAGGTAGGCATCGATGAACGGCATGACGTCGCCGTCCATGACGCCACTCGTGTTCCCGACTTCATAGTTCGTCCGGTGGTCTTTGACCATCGAATACGGGTGGAAGACATACGAACGGATTTGGCTACCCCAACCGATGTCCGTCTTTTCCCCACGGATCTCGTCGAGTTTTCGTTGCTGCTCGTCGAGTTCGCGTTGGTACAATTTCGCTTTCAACATCTTCATCGCCGACTCACGGTTCTTGATCTGTGAGCGCTCGGTCTGACACGAAACGACGACGCCCGTCGGCACGTGCGTGATCCGGACGGCAGAGTCCGTCGTGTTGATGTGCTGACCGCCGGCACCTGATGCACGGTACGTGTCGATACGGAGGTCTTCTGTCCGTACTTCGATCTCGATGTCGTCATCGAATTCCGGCATGACGTCACATGACACGAACGACGTATGACGACGACCTGACGAGTCGAATGGCGAGATGCGGACCAAGCGGTGAATCCCTTTCTCCGCCTTCAAGTAGCCGTATGCGTTATGACCGACGATGCGGAGCGTGACCGACTTGACGCCCGCCTCTTCACCCGGGAGGTAATCGACCGTCTCGACTTTCCAGCCTTGTTTGTCAGCGAAACGTTGATACATCCGAAGGAGCATCGATGCCCAGTCCTGTGACTCGGTACCGCCCGCACCCGGGTGCAATTCGAGGATGGCGTTGTTCGCGTCGTACGGTCCGTTCAAGAGGATCTCGAGTTCGAAGTCATCAAACTCCTTCTTGAGCGCTTGAATCGATTCCCCGAGCTCTTCTTGCATCTCGGCGTCCGGCTCTTCCTTGATGAGTTCGAGCGTCACTTCGCCGTCCTCATGTTGATTGGCGAGGTCTTGATACTTGTCGACCATCGCTTTGAGTCCGTTTGACTCGTCGATAACTTTTTGTGCCTTCTCCTGGTTGTCCCAGAAGTCAGGATACGTCATCTCGTTCTCAAGCTCGGCGATACGTGCTTCTTTCTCTGTCAAGTTGAGAGACGCTCTGTAATTCTCGAGGCGTTTCGCCATCGCCTCTAGTTCGTTCCGAATATCTGAAATTTCCATAGTGTGATTCACCTTTCCGTAGGAAAGAGGCGAGCGGACCCGCCTCTTCAATAATTAAGCCTGTTGTCTACCGTGACAGTTCTTGAACTTCTTGCCAGAACCGCACCAGCACGGGTCGTTCCGGCCGATGCTGTCTTCTTTCGAACGACGGACCGGCTTTTTCTTGACCTGCGCATCGCTCTTGCCTGAGACGGCGACTTCCTCTTCGACGACTTTCTCGCGGCGGAGGTTGTCCCCGACTTCGGCACGAAGGACGAAGCCTGTCACTTCTTCTGCGATTGCCGCATTCATCGCGTCGAACATGTTGATCCCTTCCGCTTGGTACTCACGAAGCGGATCGTTCTGTCCGTAGGCGCGGAGATGAATCCCTTGGCGCAACTGGTCCATATGGTCGATATGGGACATCCAGTGCGAGTCGACGGCACGGAGCACGATGATCTTCTCAAACTCGTTGAAGCGTTCCGGTGGTGCGAGTTCACGTTTCGCCTCGTACTGCTCGTTCACGCGCTCCATGAGGAGTTCGATGATTTCTTCACGCTCTTTGCCGTAGAAGTCTTTGCCTTCGACCGTCTTCTCGAGCGCGAGCGTCTGGTTGGCCCAGTGCGCGAGCTCGTCGATGTTCCATTCTTCCGGTACGAGTTCGATCGGCGTGTATTGACCGACACCGAGTTCGACCGTCTGTGCCATCATCGAACGGACGATATCCGTGACCGACTCGTTCTCGAGGATGCTCGAGCGGTCCTTGTACATGACCTTCCGTTGGTCCGCCATGACGTTGTCATAACCGAGAAGCTGCTTCCGCGCATCGTAGTTGTTTCCTTCGACACGTTTTTGCGCTGACTCGACCGCTTTCGAGACCATGCGGCTCTCAATCGGTTGCGTGTCATCCATCCCGAGACGCTCCATCATGCTTTGGAGGCTATCCGTTCCGAAGCGACGCATGAGCTCGTCTTCGAGTGACAAGTAGAACTGGGATTTACCCGGGTCCCCTTGACGGCCCGCACGACCACGTAGCTGGTTATCGATTCGGCGTGATTCGTGACGCTCTGTCCCGATGATGTAAAGACCACCGAGGTCGATGACACCTTCTCCGAGCTTGATGTCGGTACCACGACCGGCCATGTTCGTCGCAATCGTGACGGAACCTTTTTGACCGGCGTTCTCGATGATTTCCGCCTCACGCGCGTGGTTCTTCGCGTTTAAGACATCGTGACGAATCTTCTTCTTCGTCAAAAGCTTGCTCAAGTATTCAGATGTCTCGACGGCGACCGTACCGACGAGGATCGGTTGTCCCGTCGCGTGAACTGCCGAAATCTCTTCCACGACGGCTTTGAACTTGCCTTCCATCGATTTGAAGATGAGGTCTGCCTTGTCGTCCCTGAGAATCGGTTTGTTCGTCGGAATCGTCACGACTTGCATGTTGTAGATGTTACGGAACTCTTCTTCCTCTGTCTTCGCTGTACCGGTCATCCCGGCAAGTTTCTCGTACATCCGGAAGTAGTTCTGATACGTGATTGTGGCGAGCGTCATCGATTCGCGTTGAATCTCGACGCCTTCTTTCGCCTCGATTGCCTGGTGAAGACCTTCCGAGTAGCGGCGTCCGTCCATGACACGACCCGTGAATTGGTCGATGATCATGACTTGCCCCTCACGTACCATATAGTCGATATCGTGATGCATGACCGCGTTTGCACGAAGGGCGAGCCCGACGTGATGGTTGACGGCGACGTGCTCGATTGCGAACAGGTTGTCGATGCCGAAGAACTTCTCGGCGAGGTCGACCCCTTGGTCCGTCAAGAGGACCGATTTCGTCTTCACGTCGACCGTATAATCGTCTCCTTCTTTCAACGTACGGACGAACGCATCCGCGCGCGTGTAGAGTTCAGTCGACTTTTGAGCCGATCCTGAGATGATGAGCGGAGTACGCGCCTCATCGACGAGGATCGAGTCGACTTCATCGACGATCGTGTAGTAGAGCTCGCGTTGAACACGGTCTTCCTTATAAAGGACCATGTTGTCACGGAGGTAGTCGAACCCGAGCTCGTTGTTCGTCGAGTACGTGATATCACAGTTGTAGGCCGCCTGTTTCTCGACACGGTCCATGTTCGACACGTTGAGGCCGACCGAGAGACCGAGTGCGAAGTAGAGCGGCTCCATGAGTTCTTTATCTCGTTTCGCCAAATATTCGTTGACCGTTACGACGTGTACGCCACGGCCAGTGAGCGCGTTCAAGTAGACAGGAAGTGTCGCGACGAGCGTCTTCCCTTCACCGGTTTTCATTTCGGCGATGTCGCCGTTATGGAGCACATAGCCCCCGATGAGCTGGACACGGTAATGACGCATCCCGAGCACACGCTCCGATGCCTCACGACAGACCGCGAACGCCTCCGGCAAGAGGTCGTCAAGTGTCTCGCCTTTCGCCAGACGTTCCCGGAACTCTTCCGTCTTCGCCTGAAGCTGTTCGTCGGACAATGCTTTGATTGGTTCGGCGAACGACTCGATCAAGTCGGCCGCTTTCTCTGCTTTTTTCAACATTCGTTTCTGTGGAGCAAATAACTCTTTCAAAAAGTTCGCCATACTCATATCTCCTCTGCACTCACTAAAAAATGCATGTTTTTTCCCTAATGTACAGTTTAACCGAAGTGGTGCCACCTTTCAAGGAAAGGCAAAAGGAAACGACCCCCCGAAGCCGGGAGGTCGTGTAGTGTCATGTATATTATTCAGGTTCGATCAAGCCGTACTTCCCATCTTTACGACGGTAGACGACGTTCGTGTTGCCCGTTTCTGCGTCAGAGAAGACGAAGAAGCTGTGACCGAGCATATCCATTTGAAGAATCGCCTCTTCCGTGTCCATCGGTTTCAACGTGAAGCGTTTCGTCCGCACGAGTTCGAGTTCTGCCTCGTCCTCATCGTAGACGGCCGGTGTATCATCAGGTCCTTCTAAAGACTTGAAGTACTCGCCGACGCCACCTTCTTTCCCGCGTCCTTTACGGTTGAGTTTCGTTTTGTGTTTACGGATTTGACGTTCCAATTTATCGACGACGAGGTCGATTGCCGCATACATGTCGAGGTTGATGTCCTCAGCACGGAGCAACAAGTTCGGCATCGGGATCGTCACTTCCACTTTTTGTTTCTCGTTATACACTTTCAAGTTGACGTAAGCCGTCTGTGCATCCGTAGGAGTTGTGAAATACCGAGTCAACTTCTCCAGCTTTTTCTCGACATAGTCTTTGATTGCTGGTGTGACCTCAATGTTTTCGCCGCGAATGTTATAAATCATCTGAACTCCTCCTTAGAAATAACCGCTTGAACCAATGATTCGTCGAACGAGACGGAATCTCCTGCTTCATTTCTTAAAAAAGAAAGGGGAACCAGGTGGCTCACTCATATTATACCCCGAAAACGCTACGATTGAAAACGTTATCATCAGAAAATAATGACAATTTTGTTCCGAATTCAACATTTCCTAGAACGAGCGAAAGGTATAGAAAGAAAATACCCATTCCACTCATTTTTAAACGCCTTTTTTTATTATGTAGACAAAATAAAAAGCCGACTCCCAAGGGAGCCGGCTTCGCGGTTTGAAATTATAATTTTACAACGTTAGCCGCTTGTGGGCCACGCTCGCCATCAACGATTTCAAACTCTACATCTTGACCTTCGTCAAGTGATTTGTAGCCTTCAGATTGGATTGCTGAGAAGTGTACGAACACGTCTTTGCCGCCTTCAACTTCGATGAATCCAAAACCTTTTTCTGAGTTAAACCATTTTACTTTACCTACCATGTGTAAATCCATTCCTTTCACCATTGGAGAATACAGAGGATTGTCCTCTACGGCTAATCTTACCACCTTCTTGTAAACGTGACAAATACTTTCTCAAATATTTGTAAACGTTTCGTCATTTGGCTTTCATTGGAATTATATTTCCCTACTTTTCATATTGTCTTGTTGAATTTACATTTTTTGTGATATATCATTGAAGGGATGATTTAGGTTTGTGCCGTTTGTCTTTAGCCGATCCTGAAAATCTAATACGAGGAGGATGGTGCAGCGTATGCGCTCCTACTATTCTGAGGAAAAATATCGCATCACAAAGCGAACCGTGGCGATTCTCCCTTGCTTTGACATCATGAAGCAGTCACGGATCATTCTCGAGGATGGCACCGAGATTTCAACCCCGCTCCGGCCGTACCAGTTGTTGCAACTTTCTTGCCGCCAGTACAACAGCTCGATCGAGGAAAGAATCTTCATCGCCAAACGCGTCGCCGGCGTAAAAGGGAAAGTCCCTGTCGTGATTGAACCGACAACTGGACTCGTCTTCTTCCCGACGAAGTCTCCAAAACGAGACGATTGTGAATGGTATGCCTGGTCCCATATTCGAGACATACTGAACATTGAGGGTGAGCCGAACGGGCTTGTCCTCACGACTGATGGACATCAAATCCAAACGAACGCAACACCGTACGTCCTCCGGAACCAGCTCAAAGCGACAGGTGAACTTGTCGCCCGGTTCCAACAATTGAACGCGAGCCCCGTGCTCGAGTCCTGACACGCCTTCCGTCGAAAAGACGGAAGGTTTTTTTCTATTGTATCGCTTCATTTTTTTAAAAAGAGGTCGATATTATGGTCGAGGTGACAAACATGCAAATTCAAGCCCAAGCGACCGCCGTCAGTTCGGTCTTACCAGGCATCCAGACGAACCGGACGTACAAGGCCGAACTCGTCAAACAAACAGGACCCGACTCCGCAATTGTCAAGATCAACGGTGAAGAAGTCGAGGTCACATTTAAAGATGGGCTTCCGAAAACGAACCCGTTCCAAGTGACGCTCGCCGAACAGGACGGCGTCTTGATGGCGACCGTCGTTCCTCCAAAGGAAGAGACACTTGAATCCGCACCACCTGCGTCCGCGTCGTCAAAGCTTGATGCGAAGATTCAGACGCTCCTCGCTTCCCTTCCACCTGAAGTACGAAGCGCGGTCAGCCGTCTGCTACAATCCGGACGCTTGCCGATGAACGAAGACACGGTACGCCTTCTCGAGACGGCGTTCAAAGGGGACATGCGGGACGTCATCCTACATTTGAAGACGCTCGACACTCCGACCGTTCCTCGTGAGATGGCTCGGGAAATCGCCGTCCTCTCTTTGAACGAAGCGAAACAACAGATCACACCGCCGGCGCCGAACGCTCCTTACCCACAAAAAGAGCGGTATGTCGAACTCGTCAATCTGTCACGTCCCGTGAGTGAACGCTTCACGCCGACACCGGAAACGATTGACCGGGTCATCCGTGACCTCACGCCGACGACACCGATATCATCGCGTCCGATTGAATCTGAATCGCGCCAAGCGATGCCGCTTCCTCCAATCAACGGGAAGCAAGTGATGGTGAAGGAAGTGACGTCACATCTAGCGACCGTCACGAACACGTTCCGAAACGAGCAGGCGACCGTGACGAAACAACTCGGACAAGTTGCTACGTTGATCGAGACGAACCCGCATGCGGCACGCCCTGCCCTCGAGACCGTCTCGACCCGTCTGACACAACTCGTCCAAAAGACGGACGCCTTGCTTCATACCGACGTGACGCAAGAGAAGCAATTGGTCGCCATGACGGCCAAACTCGACGTCGCGTTGTCGTTGCTTGCGACGAAACCACAAGAGAGTGCGACACTCGTCAAAGAGGTCCGGGCGGCACTGAATGATTTCCGTTATGCGCCGAACCAGACACGCATCGAATATATCCCGCACGGAGCGACACGCGCCGGTGAGATGCCGACCGTCGCGCCACTCAAGCTCGATTCGACATTATCCGGACGACACGTCCAGGAAGTAGCGCAACGTGTGCAGACACAGGCACAGCTCGCCCAAGCGACGTCCAATACGCCGACATCAGCTTTATCGGTACGTGGAGATACGACGAACCCCGAGGCGCAACGCCTCGCCTCGTTCTTCCAAGTCCAACAGACGCTCAACCGCCTTGATGGCGGTCAGCTCCATCAACTCTTGTTCGCCCTACCGGCAAAAGTGCAGGAGATTGACACGGGGATCCACGTCCATATCCAAAACCGGGAGGCTGGTGACGTCGTCGACTGGGAGAACAGTGTCCTCTACATTCGTTTGGAGACACCACGTCTTGGAGAAATTGGAGTCAAGCTCGAGGCGAAAGACCGAAACCTTCGACTCACACTCGAACATGACGATGCGACGGTCGAACGTCTTGCCCGTCCCCTTCTCGGAAAAATCGAACAGACGCTCGAGACGATTGGATATAAGAGTGTGACGACTCAGTTCAAACCGCTCACGAAGGCGGAGCGCGTCATCGAAGAGCCAACGATCGCACCGACGACCGGTTATGACTTTAGAATTTAGGAGGTCCCGATGTACCAACGCATGGATTTGACGAAACGAAAGACGGCCGCGGTCGTCCGCTATGACGAAACGACGGACAAAGCGCCCGTCGTCGTCGCCCGCGGGACCGGAGCCGTCGCTGAAAAGATTTTACAGGAAGCACGTGCCCGAGGAGTGGCGGTCGAGAACGACCATTCCTTGCTTGGCCACTTGCTTGACCTTGACTTAGGGGACGCCATCCCGCCCCAACTGTATGACGTGATGGCAGAAGTGTTGTTGTTGATAGAGGAACTTGATTCGATCAAAGGAGAACAAAGATGAATCCAACCCAATTATATGATATGAGGCCAGAAGAACTCACGCAAGCGATGCTTCATGCACTCGTTTATCACTATGAACGTGCCCAAGACTCGACGATCGCCGAACGGAACCGCCACCTCCGCCAAGCCCGGGAGCTGTTGGTCAAGCTCCACCAAGGACTCCATGACGGCGGCGGGATCATCGCGGCTCAACTGGATGAAATTTATCTATATATGGCAAACGCAAGCGTTGAAGCAATCATCGACCAGGATAAGGAAAAAATCGCCGAACTACATACGCTCGCAAGTGACCTCGATCAAACGTGGAGCGAAGCGATGACGCGTGCCAAGACTCAATCTGTCCCGACTGGAGGAAACCGCTATGAAAATTACCAATAACGTTCAAGCCTTAAAAGCCTACTCATCACTCTCCCTGAATCAGGCATCGATGAAGAAGACGATGGACCGTCTCTCGAGCGGGGTCCGCATCAATAAGGCGTCGGACGATGCAGCCGGTCTCGCCATCTCGGAGAAGATGCGGATGCGCCTCGACTCCCTCTCGATGGCAGAACGCAACACGCTCGACAGCATCTCGCTCACACAGACGCTAGAAGGCGGAATGAACGAAACCCATTCCCTTCTTCAGCGCATGCGCGAACTGTCCGTCCAAGCAGCGAACGGGACGCTCAGCGAGGACGACGCGAAAGCCGTCCAGGAAGAGATTAACGCGTTGACTGCCGAAGTGACGCGGATTGCGGAGACGACCGAATTCAACTCGAAGAAAATCATGAACGGGGAATACAAAGAAGGAAATAGCACGTTGTTCTTCCAAATCGGTGCCGGCAACAACGAAGCCGTCATCTTAAACGTACAAGATATGCGGGCGCACGCACTCGCTATCACGACGTTGACACCGGGTGGCGGGGAACTCCCTGCCGTCGATGATGACAACGATGTAGCCACGCCTGATCGAACATACTACGCGCTAAGCGTATTGACACCGGCGGACGCAGGAGACGCCATTTCGAAATTCGATGCGGCCATCAACAAAGTGTCACTCGAACGTTCGAAACTCGGGGCCATCCAAAACCGACTCGAGGCGAACGTCAGTGTCGTCGCCATCGGCTCAGAAAACTTGACGGCATCTGAATCACGAATCCGTGATGCCGACATGGCCCGTGAAATGATGGACTTCGCACGTCTAAACATTTTGAACCAGTCCGGCATGGCGATGATTGCCCAGTCGAACGCATTGCCGCAAGGCGTGTTACAATTATTGAACTAACCTAAAGAAAGGACGGTTGCCCATATGGACATTCGTCGCATCATGGAGACGCAATCGCTCCTCGGCTCAAGTAAGGCAAAGCGCGCCGAAGTCGAACCCGGCGTCTCCTTCCAAAACGTGATCGGTCAAAAGCGCGAAGACCGTGAGCATGAACGCTTCCAACGTCAAATCGCTGCGATTCATGAACAAGGAGAACTTCTAGCTGAAAGTCAGACCGTCGAAGCGCTCGCCGACTACAAACAAATGATTAAAGACTTTATGAAAGAGGCCGTAGATGCGGCACTCCGTCTCGAAGATAAACGCGGATTCAATCGCCGCGGGCGCGCGAAGATTTATAAGGTCGTCGAACAAGTCGACCAAAAACTCCTCGCGCTGACGGATCAGGTCATCTCAGGTGAGGCCTCCCGCCTCTCCCTCCTCGACCAAGTCGGTGAGATTCGCGGATTGCTCGTCAACGTCTATGTGTGAGGTGTCGAGATGGCAGAACATTTATTTTTGAAGAAAGTCAAATGTCCGTATTGTTTACAGGAAAGTAAGACGAACCGTGTCTTATCACGTCACATCCGTCCTCTCGAGGTCGAAAAGGACGGCTATACGACGTATGACGGACCGAACCCGTATTTGTATGAGCCGACCGTCTGTGACCATTGTCACCTCGTCTTCCACGACTCGTTCGACAAGGTGCGCAAACATAACCGAGAATCGCTTGAGACGCATTACTTCAATCAAGTGAATCCGGAGGTGCTAAAAGGGGACCGCTCATATGAGCACGTCATCCTCCTCTATAAGTTCGCCGTCATGACGGCCCAGTTGAGCGGACAAAAACCTTCCGTCGTCGCCATGCTCGGGATGCGGATCGTATGGATGTACCGATTGATCGGGGATACGGCGTCTGAAAAGGAATGGATGCAGCGGACGCTCGATAAATACAATGAGGTGCAAGAAGCGTATACAGACCCGATTCGTACCGGATTACCATACGACCAGCTCATGTTGCGGATTGCCGATTTGTCGGCCGCGCTCGACTACTATGAGGACGCACGTCGCTGGTACGGGATTCTCTTAAGTAGCAAGGAAGTATCGGAACGAATCCGGAACCAGGCCCGCGATCATTGGGAAGAGTTTCGGTTGAAGCATGGGTAATCAGAAGTGTGGGACCTCGTGTCTCACACTTTTTGAATACAAAAAATCGCACTCATCCACTCACATTCAAACGCAATCGGCACAATTGATGAATAAGAGATCCACGCAACATTGACTACCCAGTACCCTCATGTCGACTATGCGGTGACGTCTTGCAGGATGTATCACATGGAATCTCAATTGCTATAACATTAATTTAATTTTTAGTGGGATAGATATGGGGTATATTCAAACCAGATACATACGAAAAGGATGATCTTTTTATGTTTGAAACGCAATATCTCGATACCGTACGTGCTACGTTTAAAAGCCAGAAACAACTCGCTGAGCGTGCGCTCGTCCAAGTGAGTGAAGAGGACCTGCACAAGACACTTGCGCCGGACACACTCTCGCTCGCCCTGATCATCCAGCACATGGCGAATAACATGAAGTCGCGTTGGACCGATTTTTTGACGACAGACGGCGAGAAGCCGGACCGTGACCGGGACGCCGAGTTCGAGGACCAGCAGCTATCCCGTGCGGAGCTCATGAAGGTTTGGGACGAGCGTTGGCAACTGTTGGATAATGTCTTAGCTGATTTGACACCAGATGACTTAGGGAAGAACGTGATGATTCGAGGGGAAGCCCATTCCGTGATTGACGCGATCGAACGCCAAGTGTCGCATTATGGGTACCATGTTGGGCAGATTGTCTATCTGTCGAAGCTATTCGCCGGGAGCGACTGGGACGTGTTGTCGATCCCGCTACCACATCAACGGAAGTGAGGCGTCTCCTGTTGAGCGAATTCAATAAGACGTCGCTCGAACTGGAATTGTCGATGTTGCATCCGGTGTCTCACCTCGTCAACGGTCTGCCAGACGTAGGAGATTAACGCATCCGGATAACCGAATCGCACCTGATTGATCTCGAACTCTTCTTCGTCGACGAGTCGCCATTCATTCAGTTGCTCCGCGACAAAGTCTAAATCCAAATCAACAAAATGAATCGCTTCGTCGGTCATGATCGGCGGAAGGCCGATATTCGAGTACCAGCGCATCGTCCCGTCGTGCTCCAAATCGAGTTGGAGCGTGAAGCCAACATGTCGCATGAAGCAATCGAGGGAATGGGAATCATATGTATAACAGGCACCTCGCGTATGATGCTGAAGCGTTCGCCCCGGTCCTGCATACAACAACACATAATCATCCGTTTCTTCAATGACGTGACTCGCCCATTCATCATCCAGGGGCGGTGGATACCCGTGACTTTAGTCATGGGAGGAAACCGCCCGGTCTTTTTGTTTGTAATCCCACCCATCGCTTCGGTGAATTAATCGACAATACTTCCAAGAGATGCCCTGTACGACCTCTCCGGTCGCATGGTCTCTAACGTTGAAGAATCCGTTATGACGGATGGACACACGCCCGGAATAAACACCTTTCATCTTGCCTTCCGGAACACTTGCTTGAACAAGATCACCGGTTTGGAAACCATGGCATAATTTCTTGCGTTCTCGATGACCTTTTCGGTTGCCGCTCTTCTTGTACTTTTCGGCATCAGTGTGACACTTAGGGAACCCGTATTTGTCGACTCTCGCCATTTGGCGATTCCCTCGGCCCATGGCATGAAATTCGATAACAATGCTTGTTTTAATACTTCGAACCTTCGGCTCTCCGACGCATAGCGCATCATAATAGTGTTCTTTGGGGAATCCTGCCTGAATGCGCTGCATTTTGGTTTTTGCGCCCGATTGAACAGTTAGTGGAAGCGTTGTTTTTCCCAACGCTCGGTAAAGCGCCCAACGGGTGCTGTTGACCGCACTCGCATCCTTCAACGGTTGTTTGCGTTTCTTTTCTATCATTGGTATCTGCTTCGCAATCGTTTGGTAGCGTTTGGTTTTCTTAGCTTTTATATGTTCGCTCCATTCGGAGAGCAATAGCTTTCCTTTCTCTTCGTTGCAGGTGCGACAGGCGAGAGTGAGATTGGATACACGGTTACTACCGCCTCGTGCTTTCGGGTGAGTATGTTCTACTTCTAGAGGTACGTCTGTTTCTAAGCAATACGCACACCGGCGCCCCCACTTTTCAAGAAGATACTCTCGTACCTCGTAGCCATGCAACTCTCCTTGTTGATACTCAACACCGGAGATTTCCGCGTTTTCCATCTGCTGCATGTCGAACTTCACCAGTTCCATCGCAAACGAGGACACAGGGGTGTATCGGCATAATTTCGTGACTAGGTTTTGGATTTGTTGCACTCTCGCTTTCAACGATGGTGCAAGCCACCCTTTCGGACGAGAAGAAACGAACGCATTCTTCTGACCTTTCTTGTTCGGATACTTGCAACGGCGGTACCGCGTCTTGCGACTCCGGCGCCCTCGTCGTAAATCTCTGCGAGATTTCAATTCTTCGGATATCCCTTTCTTATGGTGGAGTTCGCCGAGTATTACAGCGTTACCATTTTTCACGACAGCAACTCCGGTCACCTTACTCCCCGGGTCGATTTTGACCTCGTAAGAGGCGTTGCCTTCGTTTTCTTTCTGCTCTTTCAATCGAATCACAAATGGATAACGTTTGTGGATGACGGCTTTCCCTTGATTCAAGAGCTTCCGTGCCTTCCCTGCATGGCACATGTCGAGCGGCTCTTTGTTTTTGTTTAAGACATGGACATACATATCGTTCGTCTCCTTTTTACACCCAAAGGGTGAACGTGTGATGTTACCTCGCTCTATGAGCGGTGACGCGATTCGTAAGAATCGTCTCTCCTCGCCAATGTTCGAAGGGGTTGTAACAGCTCCGCAACCTGTATCGGTTTCCCACACCGCATCCTTTGTGTACGAAGCAAGGAATTCTTGTACTGGAGAAGCATACAAACTCCTGTCGTCTCTTTGAGAGACATCACCCGACAAACGTAGTCTTTCGAAAAGACTCTGGCTGGACAATAAAGACTAAAGTCACTGGCTTTTACAAGCCCGCGACTTTAGTCGTGGGTTATTGACCTTCATCTCTCCCTTTCCAAAATCAAAGTGATGTGGTTAAGACGAATATAACGAATTGCCAGACGGTACCGTATTAAGAAAAAGTTCCAGGTAAAATAATAGTCAAGGTCCATAATCGGACCTTGACATGTATACTTATCCTCTTGATTTCAGCTCTTCTTCCTCGTATGGATCAGGACGATCCTCAAACGGCGTATCGTCCTCGACATACGCTTCGAGTTTCGGGTCCCGTTCGACGTATTCATCGTACGCTCCCTCTGGACCATAGACGAAATAACGGCGCTTCCGTGACGATATCGGTTTGGACTCTTTCTCACGCATCTCGTTTCCCTCCTCTTTCCAGAAAAGAAGCAACAGCTACATTGATGTTTACCCGATTATAGCGGAAAACAGACGTCATTTCATCCCTATTCCTCAGATGAAACTTTTCCCTTGCATATGCGTATACATATATAACGATTTCATGAAAGGAAGATTCATATGCAACTATTGAAAAAAGGAATACTATGGAGTCTCATTTGGTCGCTGCCATTCTCGATACTTGCTCTCTATCAAGGTTGGTCAGGGAATGCAGAGGCTGTGCATGGAATGTTTATCTACGCAGGAGTCGCCTTCTTCCTCGGGCTCACAAGCGTTATTTATGAAGTCCAACAGTGGTCGTTCAAGAAACAAATCTTCATTCATTGAAGCGTTATGCACGTGACAATCCTACCACTTCTCTGGTTCGGTCGGTCTACGCCAATCACATCGCTTCAAGATGCTGCACGACTCTACTTAAATTTCACGGTTAGTGGTCTGATTTTATTTTACCGCTTCTTATTTCATCATCCGGATACGTCGACAAGTCAAAACCTCTTAACACAAAAGCTCGAAGGCACATGCCTTCGAGCTTTGTTATGTTTGTTGGTCGAATAGACCGGAAAAGTTAGAATCGACGTCTTCATATGGATCGACGTACGACTTGACCGTCTTCCGTTCCATCCGGGCCGTCCCGAGCGTCATCCCGAGGCGCTGGTGTTCGGCTTCAATGAGACGGGCGATCTTTTGACTGTCGTCGACGAGCTGCCGAAGGACCGCCTGATCGGCTTTCTCCAGATCAGGACCGTGCGCCGCGAGTAACTGTTCGCGGTCGTCCAAGAGCTCATGGATTTGTTCCATCCACGTGTCATACGTCGGCTCTTCCGGAACTTTCGCCAGCAACTCTTTTAAGCGCTGCGTCTTTAAGATGATTTCATCAATCGGCATCATGACTGCTTCGCGAGTTTCATCGCTTCCTTCCACGTGTCGCGGAGTTCCGTCGTGAAATCGAGTACCTCGTCGAGGATAGTCGTGTCGTTCTTGACGTTCGCATCGACGAGACGGCGCCACATGTACTCATAGAGCGAGTCCAAGTTCGCCGAGATAGCGATATCTTTATTGAGTGTGAGACGAAGCTCTTGGAAGATGGCTTGTGTCTTTTGGATATTGATGTTCTTCAAATCAGGGTTGCCCTGGTCGATCGCAAGCTTGGCGAGGCGCATGAACTTGAGCGCCCCGTCATAAAGCATAAGCGTCAGTTCCTGTGGGTTCGCGGTCGTGACCGCATTGTTTTGATAAGCTGCGTATGGATTGGCTACCATTTAAATTCCTCCTCTTACATTCCGCCGCCTAAAAACTGTTGAAGTGAAGCGGCTTGCGAGTTCGCCTGGTTCATTGCCGTTTCCATCGCCGCGAAGCGACGGTAGTAGGCATTTTCTTTATCGATGAGTAAATCGTTGAGTCGTTTGATTCGTGTATCCATCTGCGTCATTTCACGACCCATTGAATACGACGGAGCACCAGCACCGTCCGCACCGGCGATACGTGTGATCGTCTCACGTGAGTCTTTCGCCGTATCACGAATTTGCGGAAGAAGTCCCGTCTCTTCATCCGTGAAGAGTTTATACACTTGCTCCGGGTCTTTCTCGATGGCGGTTTTTAACTTCTCTTCATTCAGCTCAATCTTTCCGCCGTTTGTGAAGTCAGATCCGGTCGAGAGTCCGATTTGGAACAAGCGAGACATGTCTAAATCGTTCGTAGTAGATGTCGCGCCTGACCATTTTGAGCGAAGAGTATCCATGGTACCGCGCAAAATGGAGTCACCACGGAGCATCCCGCTCATCGCCTTCTCTTCCCACTTCTTGATCTCGTCTTCAGACAGCTCATCGCGCTGTGCTTGCGTGAGCGGTGCGAACGAGCGGAATCGTTCTTCGCGCGTCTTCTTGTTCATGAGATCAATCGTCTCATTGTATTTATCGACGAATCCTTTGATGTTGTCAAAGATTTTTTGAGTGTCAGTTGCTGCGGAGAGGGTGACAGCCCCACTCGCAAATGTTGATTTTAAAGTTAACGTCATATTATCGATTGTCACAGTGTTCGAACTTTGTGTCATTGGAATGCCATTCAGCATAAACTGTGCATCTGTTCCGGCTTTTGAGGCATCTACAGAAGCAATTCCTAGAGCTACTTGTGTAGTGGCATCGAATTCAATCACCGCAGTTGATCCCGTTTGTTTTTGAGTCAAAGCAAGTTTCCCTGAAATCGGTTCGAAAAATGCAGAAATACCTGTATCTTTTCCGTTCAATGCCGCAATTAGATTGTCTACAGTGGCATCTTCTGATAACTGAATCTTCTGCATCGCACCATCTTTCACAGAGCGTAGTTCGAGTTCATATCCGGAAGTGAATGTTGCTTTTGTTCCTGCTGGGATATCTGAGCCGTCTGTCATCGTCACTTTACCTGTCGCATCGACGCTATAGCTTCCACCAGCTAACAGCGCATCGCTCGCATCACGTAATTGAACGCTACCAGATTTTGGCGGTGGTGAAAGTGTCCATTCTTTCGTAGCCGTGTCAAGTGTCGCCGAACGAGATGTCGGTGTAAATTTCATATCAGAGAGTTTAGTCGTTCGTGTCACAGCACCGTCCGCTTTCGTTAACGGTGTTGCCGTTACTGTCGCGGCAGTTGCTAAAGCAGAAACCGAATCAACCCGAATTGCTGTATTTCCACTCGATGGACCTGCCACAACTGAGACACGTGACTCATCCGATGAACTCGACGTCTTCGCATAGAAGTTTCGGCTGAACATCAAGTCGACCGCACTGTTCCGTAAAGTCATTAGGGAGCGGTTGATTTCGCGATACGCATCGCGTTTCCATTCCGTTGTTTGTTTCTTTTGTTCGAGTTTATCGACCGGTGCCCGCTCGGCCTGCATCAATTGCTTAATAATCGTATCTGTATCGATTCCACTGGCGAGTCCGCCAAATCGGATCGGTGTCGTCATGAGAATCCTCCTTTATACTCGTTCATCGAAGAGTTGGTTGAACTCCATGAACGCCGCAAAGAAATCGAGGGATTTCTTGCTTGGGATTTCGCGGATGACTTCGTTGTTCGTATCCACGATTTGAATATAGTAGTCGTTCAATTTTTCATGTTTCATAAATTTTAAGCCCGTACGTTGTTGTTCGAGCACTTGATTCGCCTTCTCGACGGCCGCCTCTAACTTAGTGACGTGTTGAGGCGTCGGAAGAATGACGATGCCTTCGTCGGCGAGCTTCGCTTGATTCGCTTCGACGAACACGTTTTTCGTTTGTTCATACGGCAAGACGGAAGAAGGTAGGTGAAGCCGGACTTCTGAAATGGTCGGGTTCATATACGTCTACTCCTCTTATAATTGTTCTCATGGACTTTATCGGTTGAAACACATGAAGTTTATAGTAGTTTAATCAATTGGTTATCGTTTCTGAGCTTCAATAAATTTCACTTGTGCTTGTAGGTCTTCAAATTGCTTTTGTAAGTAGTCTCTTCTTTTCTCATCACTCATGATTGCTTCATATGCAATCGATCGCATCGTTAGTAATAAGTCTTCTAATTCAGTTAATCGCTTTTGTTCGAAAGATATAGCTTCTAATTCTTCTAATAATTTTTCCAATCGACAACACCTTCTCTCGTTCTACTTATCGACATGTCAACAAAAAAATGAATGTAAGCTAATGAATTAATGAATCAGGTCATTCAAATAATTCGGGAATAACTTAAAAGAGGTGACTAATGGACAAAGGAGAGAAACGTCATGGACTGGGAAGGACTATCTGAAGAACAAGTCGCTATTTTGGTCGCTAGTATTTTGGGGGATGGGGAAATCACAAAGTGTTATGCGTATGATAGAAGAATAAACAACAGTTACCGGGAATATTTTAGTTTAGGTCAGTTGAGTTACCGAGAGTGGAAACAGCAAAAACTTCCAGACTTACTATACTTACGCGGGGATAACTTAGTGTCACGATCTATTCCACTCATGACAAAACTATTTCCTCTTTTTTATCCGAACAATAAAAAGCACATCCCATTCGAATTATTGAAAGACATTGATCACCCAGCATGTATACTGACACTGTACTTAGACGACGGTTCACTTCTTCTCAGTAAACGATTCAACCATAAAAAGAAAGAAATTCAATTCACACCACATATCGCTTTCTATTTACAAGCCTTTTCGAAAGAACAATTAGAGGAGCTCGCTACATGGATGAAAGATCATTACAGTGTCAACGTCCGTACATCAGGTACACCGAGCGGTACGGGTTATTACTTAAAGACAACAAAAGTGACGGATACATTTGATATTTTGAATTTACTTAAACCTTACCAAATTGAACTTCCAAACTTTATGTATAAGTTGTCTTGGGAAAGCCGTTTAGACGCTGAAGCGAAACATTATAAACAAACACACCCTGACTATACGATTCGTGTCTCAACCCCTGCAAGACCTTATCGTCATGACGAAGTCGCATCACTGATTGAATGGAAACAACAAGGTGTGACAGACAAAGAGATTGCCCAACGCTTAAATCGAACGTATTGGTCAGTCGTATATAAATGGCAAGACGTGAAAAACCGTGAAGCATAAGCTCCACGGTTTTTAGTATAACGTTTAAATAGTCAATTGCTATATTAACGGAGCAATTGAAGCACAGCCTGAGGCTGCTGATTTGCTTGCAGATGCCCATATTTTTCAATATGGTCCAGACTATATCTTCACCCTTTTATAATATTAATATAGTATATATTATTATTATAAAATAGGGGCTGGGCACTTCCCTCGCCGTTGTCGAGGTACGGATCTCATAACCATGGACATTATGTCGGTAGGTCGTTCATCCTAGTCGTTGAACCTTCATCACAGTTTCCTGACAGATGCTTGGCTGCTGATTGTCCAATCCCTTCCTTTTTTCAAAACGTTCACGCTCACCGTTTCCAGTCACGTTGTCGTAAGGAGGGCTCTAAGGAGTCCCAGCAATTCACCCAGTTGTACTCTTATCCGTTACCAGATAAGACGCCCATCAATCATTACCGAAGGAGTTGTAAAACTGCTTGAGGTTGTGATTGAGATTGAGCCATCATTGCTTGCGCAGCTTGGTTGAGGATGTTGTTCTTTGTGAAGTTCATCATCTCTTTCGCCATGTCTACGTCGCGAATACGTGATTCTGCAGCTTGAAGGTTTTCAGCTCCAACGCTCAAGTTGTTGATTGTGTGCTCAAGACGGTTTTGAACCGAACCAAGTTTTGCACGCTCAGAAGAAACAGTTGAAATGGCTTTGTCAATCACTTCGATTGCTTTAGAAGCGTTCTCTTTAGTAGAGATGTTAAGTGCTGCTTCAGATTTCACATCGTTTGTACCGTTTGTAATTGAGTTCGTTGCTGTGAAACCAGCTTGACCAGCGTTACCTGTAATTCCAAGAGCAGATGCACGCATGTCAGACACATTAAGCGAGATGCTTTGTCCAGTGTTTGCACCGATTTGGAATTTCGTATTGAAACCTGACCCTTGTGTACCAGCACCAACTACTTGTTTAACGTTTCCGAGAGTAGCAGCACCTAATGTATCAGTTAAATCTACAGATCCAGCCGAAACTGCAATGTCTTTACCAGTTTCAGAAAGTAACTGAACTGTGTTATCAGCAGACAAAGAGAATGAAACTTTTGAATCAAGACCAGCTTCTTGGAGACTCGCGTTTAAATCCTTGATAAGATCTTGCATTGCAGCTTTCGCTACGTTAGAGTCAGTATTTTGCGTGTCGTACGTTTTTGCTTTGAGTTTTACTTCTACAGCACTTTCAGTTCCAACAGATACTTTAAACGTAGCGTCCGATCCAATTTGAACGTCATCAGCAGTCAAGTCAGTTGCAAAGTCTAAACCGTGGCGTTCAACAGTTGCTGGTACTCCTGCAACATTAACCGCTGGCGTCACACCCATGTTTGCATTTGCTGAGATTTCAATTGTGCTTGAAGGACCAGAAGACTTCGCTGTGAACTTAACTGCATTACCTGCAACTTCAATATCTACCAAATCTGAAAGTTTAGTACCTCCAGAAGTCAAATTGGAAAGTTGGTTTTTAATTGCTGCGGCATTCTGTGCTGCTGTTGATGCCGCTACAGGAGGAACAGCTCCTAGATCTTCAGCAACTCCGACAGAAAATGCTTCAAAATTAAATGTCGTACCGTCAACTTTAATCGTTCCTGCGTCAACTGCAAGCACACCAGCTGCCAAGTTTGCTGTAGTTGTCGTCGCTTTAGTTGCTTCAGTCAATTTCGAAGAACCACCAGAAGCCATTCCGCCGTTCAATACTTTTTGTGTGTTGAACTCAGTTGTGTTACCAACGCGGTTGATTTCAGATGTGAGTTGGTTCAACTCATCTTGGAGTGCTGTACGGTCGCTATCAGTAGCTGTTCCGTTCGAAGATTGAACTGAAAGTTCACGCATGCGTTGAAGGATTGAGTGCGTTTCGTTCAAAGCGCCTTCAGCCGTTTGGATGAGTGAAATTCCGTCTTGAGCGTTACGTGAAGCTTGATTCAACCCACGAATTTGTCCACGCATTTTTTCAGAGATTGCGAGACCAGCTGCATCATCACCAGCACGGTTGATGCGAAGACCTGAAGACAATTTCTCCATTGCTTTACCAGTGTTAGTCGTGTTGAACGACATGTTACGCTGTGCGTTCATTGCATTCATGTTATTGTTGATAATCATTGTAATTTCCCTCCATAGGTTTGAGTTTTTCTGCTCTTCCAAATCCTTTTGTCCGAGCATGCAAGGTTTAGGCCGGCCCCTCACCTTGCATTTTTTGGAACGTTTTATCGTTTCCATACTCTATATCGGAGTTCGTTCTCATCTGTTTAGTCTTTTTCGAAAAAAGTTACACGTTTTGAATAGAAATCTTCAATTTATATACAAAAGCCCACTCCCATCGATCATTTACGACCAACAAGAGTGGGCTATTCTAACTTACACTTCCACCTTCATCTGTTCCGTCTCATTCTGCAAACTCTCCGCAACACGAACGAGCTCTGACATCGCTCCGTTCACTTCACCAAGACTAGCTGCTTGCTGGCTCGCCGCTGACGTCACTTCATTCGCATAGCGCGATGCCTCTTCGACCATGCCAACGATGCCTGCCGAGTTTGTCACAACCGAATCGATCTGACCGCGTGACTCATCGAGGAGTGAATCGACCGAATGGACATGGCTATATACTTCATTTGCGGAATTGTGAATCGATGCGAAAGCACCACCCGCTTTTTCAACTAACCCGACGCCTGTCTCCACTTCCGCTTTGACGTTCGCCATGGAAGACGATGTATCGCCAACGAGACGTTTCACGTCGACAATGAGATCCGTGATTTCTTGAGTCGAATTCGCTGTTTGTTCCGCGAGCTTTTTCACTTCTGCCGCAACGACGGCGAATCCACGCCCATGCTCACCGGCACGTGCCGCTTCGATTGATGCGTTCAAGGCAAGCAAGTTCGTCTGTGCCGAGATGTCACTGATGACATCCGTGATCCGTGAAATTTCGCCTGTCATTTCTGTCAACTGGCTGTTAAGTGTTGATGATTGCTCCACTTTCCCAGCAATCGCATGCATCGCGTTGACCGAAGACGAGGCAAGGCCTTTCCCGCTCTCTGCTTCCTGTTGCATCTCGCTCGCCGAATCAAGCGCCGATGACATCTCTTGGCGGATGCTTTCCATTGTCCGCGCGACCGCTCCGAGCAAGTCCATCGAGTTATACGTCGCACTGACGTTATCTTCCAACATTTTGTTGAGGGAATCCATCGCAGAACGAATACTTTCGCCCGCAACGTTCCCTTCTTGAACTGAAGCTGCAATTTCCTGTGCCGAACCCGTCAATTGGTCCGCCGTGTAACGCATGTTCGTGCCTTGCTCCCGAAGGTGTTCGACCATGTTGTCCATCGACAAGAGTAGACGTCCCATCTCTGAACGATCCGTCGTCTTCTCGTCGGCGAAGTGTACCGTCAAGTCCCCATTCCCGACTTCGACTGCTTTTTCAGAAGCCATCTCGACCGCTTTCAATGGGCGACGGGCAATCAAGTAAATGACACCCCCGCCGAGTGACGAGATGAGTAATGCCACGACCGTACCGACGAGCATGACTTGACCTTGATCCATCTCGAGTTCCGTCAAGAGTAATAGGGTGATGTAGCCGACCGCTCCGCCCGTGATAAAGGACGTGACCAAAATCCACGCGAGCAATTGCGTCGTAAAGTTTTTAAATACTTTCACTGTTTGTTCCTCCTCATTGTGTTCATCACTCCTTATATCGTCCGATTTCCAATGAATGTATAGCGTTTTCAGTTGAACGTTTGGTCAATGAAAAAACGTACCCCCGTCAAGGAGTACGTTTCGTTAGAATGCTTGGTCGTCTCGTTCGACATGCACCACACGTCGTGGTGTCGTCGCCGCATCAATCGCGAGCGTGATGGCAGCCGCCCAGTGTAGCATCATCCCGACAAACGGAATGAAGCCGAGCACTGAGGCCGCAATTCCGACCGCCGCGCCGTAAGAGAATCGATTCAGTCGACTGAATGAAAGAATCAACACAATCACGTGGTACACAAACATGAAACCGAGGGGCGAATAGCCCATCCCGATGATGAAGAGACCGCCGAGAAGCGGAATCCCGAGAAAGGCTTCAAACGCCGCGCCGAGCCATTTCAGATTTTTCACCATGTGGTTCACCTCATAATTCGATCATGTAAAACTCATAGCCACCATTCTCCGCAAAACCGGCGCGTTTGTAGATCTCGAGCGCCGCCTTGTTTTCCGTCTCGACATCGAGCTCGACTTTCGTCCGACCCATGCGGAACAGTTGTTGGACCATCTGTTTCAACATTTTCGTGCCGAACCCTTTGCCTTGCTCGCCTGCTTTGACCCCGAACGCATGAATGCTAGCCGCGTCGTCCCCAGTGAGAAGAGCGCGAATCACGCCGATCGGTTTGCCGTCCACTTCACCGATATACGTCACGCGGTCTGGCGTATCGATTTGTTGATAGATATTTTCCGTCACATCGACCGGGTCACTGAACGCCTCGCTTAGCGTCGCGATGATGAGCGGACGGTCGTCTGCCGTCGCCTCACGAAGCGATACCTCGTCCGGCTTCAAGAAGAGTTCCGCTTTTTTCAAGACGAGATTGTATTCCGAGAACTGATACGCCGCCTGAAGATGCTCGAGCACCGCTTTCCCGGACGCCGAGTTTCGGTCGATGACGAACGTGAACGCTTCGCAACCGTTCAACTTCGCGTCTTGTTTCGCCGTCTCAAGCAGTGCCGTGAAGACGCCTTGCTCCCGGTATTCCGGATGGACGAGCGCATTCACTTCATACTCCGTCGGGAGATACGGGAAAAGCACGAGATACCCGACGAGCGTCTCCCCGTCGTATACTGCATAGTCGTTCTGTCCGATTGACTCATGACCGACTTTTACATCAATCTTGTCGCTCGAATTGACTGCCTGTTCTAACGCCTTGACGTCATCTGCCTGCCTTACTTCTTCTACTGTCCAATTCATTCAAATCACCTCATTTGTATTGTAGCACAAAGGAAAAAGCCCGCCGTAGCGAGCAGACTCTTAGTCATTCCGTTCATTCTGAAAAAGATGCGTCACTTCTCGCATCATCACCGAGATGACGATGACGACAGCCAAGGTGATCAAGCTCTCTTGTTTCGGTAAATCAAATACATACATCGCAACGATAAACAGAAGGGCTACGATCAATCCTTCCGAATAATCCCGTTTCCTTGTTCGCACACGACCACCCATTCTAAAAAGACTACAAACGATTCAGCCGTCTGCAGTCTCTCCATGTTATAACGTTCGAAACTCTAACTCAGGAAGTGTCTCGATCAACTCGGCAATCTCGTCCGTATGCGCCTCCGCACCTGGGACGGCCTCTGTCGGTTCGACCCAGAAGAACGTCTTGTCGTTCGTCCCGAGATAGTTGCCGTAGCCGATTTCTGTCGCGAACGCCTCTTGAGTCAATTCGCGGTCGATCAAGTCCAAGTGGAACAAGAGCTGGTCGTCCCCGTCCTCGACGTTATAGTATAAATCGAACGTACCGTAGCTCTTCGTGTCCCCGATGTCAACGACGTCCTGCGCCTTCTCGATATAGACGTCACCCCGCTCAATTGCCTCGACGATTTTTGATGGCAAGACGATCTCATAACCGAGCTCACGGTCACGAATCGTCTGAGTCGTATCCTCTGTCCGTCCCCGGGACGAGACGACACCGACCGTCGCCACCAATGCACCTGTCACACCGAGCGCGAGCGCCCACTTCATCGATTTGTTCACAAGAACCACTCCTCACTTGTTGATGTCTTCACTTGATTATCCCACAAGTTGATGACTTTTCATTAAATATTCTGAAAAAATGTTTCCCCTCACATTGACGAGTGTCCGTCAATCCCATACGATGGTAATAACGTACTATAGAAAAGAGGAACTGACATGTCTAACGAAACTACTTTGACGCGCGCTCAGCTGGACGCGCTCTTGAAAAACGTCTTCGCCCTTCAAATCCCGGTCATCGAGAAATTTATGACGGATTTGTTCAAACAATATGTCTCGACGGCATCTACGTTCAAACAGGACATGGACACGATGAAAGCGACGGACTGGCACAAGCATTTCTTCGGTCAAAAAGTGATGCCTCACCTCTTCATCGAGAACCTTGGCTTCGGTGCATCGTTCCGTCACCAAGGCCAAGAGAAGGTCGTCAGCATCCCCGAGAACATGACGGTCGTCAAGCCGGACTCGGACGCACAAATCAAAGAGATTTTAGAGAATCTCGACCAGACGCTCACCTCGATGGACGGCATCAAAAACAAAGGACTCGTCAAGAAGTTCTATAAAGAGACGCTCGAACTGATCTGCCAACTCGGTAGCCGTACTGGTATGATGGATGATTTCTATGACAAAGTCAAAGGCAGTTTGACAACAAGTTGATGACAATCCCCTCGTCCATAAGAACGAGGGGATCTTTTTATGCCTCTTGTCGAACGACGGTCGGAATGACTCTGACTGTGGAAGACGACCCCGAGCCAAAGGAAACGTGGTTCGAACGACTCGAAAAACTCGACTTGCATCACTTCGTTCAACACGAACGTGCTCGCAAAAAACGGACAGCGCTTCGCCATCCGCTTCATCATCCCATATTAGTCACGTTCGGAGTTCGAGCGCGGCGATCCGCTCCATTCGCTCAAGGATCGGCTTCGCCTGATCGATATATGCCCTCACTTCAGCAAGTGACAACGACGCCGCATGCGCCTCTTCATTTCGCCATACTTCATAGACGAACACGGTATTCGCTTCGTCGAGCGACACGTGGACCCGATACGATTCACAGTCCGATGTCGCCTCCATCTCCCGCGCCGCTTCCGATAAAATCGCCACGAGACTGTCGCGTTGCCCCGCTTTCGTGACAAGCTTTCCAATCAGTGCGTACATTCCCAATCCTCCCCTTTCTCTAGCATCGACTTCTTCCACTTTCCCTATGTGATTTCCTGCTTAGTCGGTTCACACGTGTAGAGGTTAAAAAAACGGACGACCCTTGGCCATCCGTTAATGAATATCGCGTTTTTGGAAATTCCCGCCTTTGACCTCTGTCACCTCATACACGACGACGAACGCTTTCGAGTCGACATCATCGATGATGTCTTTGATCTTTCGTTCTTCGAGCCGGTTGATGACACACGTGATTTCGTAATAGCTTTCTTTGGAATACGCCCCTTGGATTTGATTCAACGTGGCGCTCCGTCCGAGACGGTCCCGAATCGTCTCGACCATCTCATGCGGTTCACTCGTGATGATTTTGAACGTCTTCGCCCCGCTCAATCCCTCCTCCACGATATGGATCACTTTCGAGGCGATGAAGTAGGCGATGGCGGACAGGACGGCTCCTTGAAGACCGAACACCGTCGAAACGACGATAAAGACGAATGTATTCAAAAACAGGATCAAATCACTCGTCCCGAACGGCAATTTACGTGATAAGAGGACTGCCAACATATCGATGCCGTCAAGCGCTCCCCCGTTGCGAAGCGAAATCCCCATTCCGAACCCGAGGATGATCCCACCGACCACGGTGATGAGAAGCGCGTCCCCCTCGATGATGGTCGGAACATGGTGCATAATGACCGTACCAACAGACAAAGACGCAATCCCGGTGACTGAAAGGATGGCGAAACTCTTCCCGATTTGTTTATAACCGAGATAGACAAACGGAATATTTAACACCCCGATGAAAATACCGAGCGGCAGTCCCGTCAGTTGTGACCCGACGATACTGATCCCAGTGACGCCCCCGTCCGAAACGTTATTCGGAATGAGGACCGATTCCAATCCATACGCCGCGATGAGTCCCCCGATGATGTTCATCATCATTTGAAACGCCATCAACCACGTTTTGTTTTCTCGTTTCATCCTATAGACCTCCATCCATTGTTCAACACACTTGTAAGTCTAACATAAAATGATATCGAAATAATTTATCGGGAATCATCCATCAATTCTGAATATTCATGTCAGATTCTCTGTCGTAAATGATTGTCGGTTCGTATCATTTGTTATACTTAAGAAAATGGAAAGGGGGCATCCTTTATGCAGCGTACACCTATGCCTTCCCCGACACCGGAGGAAGTGCAGCGCTTAAGGCGGGAACATAATCCGATTAAGGCTTCTGAACTGTTTGTAAAAGTCGTCCTTTTGCTGCTCGGCTCCCTCGTCTTTGCCGTCGGCTTGGAGGCGTTCCTCGTACCGAATCAAATCATCGACGGTGGTATCGTCGGTGTCTCGATCATCGTGTCGTACTTGACGGAGACGAAACTCGCGATTTGGCTCGTCCTCTTCAACTTACCGTTCATCTACTTCGGCTATCGGCAAATCGGGAAAACGTTCGCCGTCGTCACGTTGACGGCCATCCTGCTCATGTCGGCCTTCACCATCGTCCTGCATGACATCAAGCCGTTCACAGACGACCTCCTCTTGTCGACCGTCTTCGGTGGCTTCTTACTCGGTGCCGGAATCGGGCTCGTCATCCGCGCCGGGGGCTCGCTCGACGGAACAGAAATCCTCGCCGTCGCTTTCACGAACCGGTTGCCTTTCTCCGTCGGGGAGATTGTCATGTTTTTCAACATCTTCATCCTCGGGACGGCCGGATTCGTCTTCAGTTGGGACCGGGCCATGTATTCGCTCCTCACCTATTTCATCGCCTTCAAGACGATCGATGTCGTCCTAGAAGGAATCGACCAGTCGAAAGCGGCGTGGATCATCACGTCCGCACCAGACGACATCGGACAGGCCATCATGGACCGACTCGGTCGTGGCGTGACGTATCTTCATGGAGAAGGCGCCTACACGGGTGACGGGAAGAAAGTCGTCTTCACGGTCATCAGTCGACTCGAAGAGACGAAACTGAAAGACATCCTCGATGACTATGACGAGAAAGCGTTCCTCGCCATCGGCAACATTCACGACGTCCGCGGCGGTCAGTTCAAGAAGAAAAACATTCACTAAACGTGAAATCCCCTATAACCGCTGGACCATCATCGCCAACGGTTATAGGGGATTTTTATGCAAACTTCACTTGGTCCCGTCCATTTCGTTTTGCTTCGTATAATGCCGCATCGGCCCGTTCAAACACGACCATGCTCGGCTCATGCCCAGCGATTGCCGCGCCGATGGAGACGGTCATCGGGATGCGTTCGCCTTGAAATTCGAATGGTGTTCGCTGTACCATCTGCACGATGTTTTCTGCCACCTTCGCCATGCCTTCACTCCCTTCAAGGACGAGCAAAAATTCTTCGCCACCATATCGCCCGACGAATCCAGACGGCGGACAGATCCGTTCCAACGTTTGTCCGATATGACGAAGTGCTGCGTCTCCCGCCAAGTGCCCATATGTATCGTTCAACTGTTTAAAATGATCAACGTCGATAACGAGTAACGTCCACGGTTTCCCGGACATTTCCAAATCGTTCATCTGTTCGAGGGTCCTGTAACGATTCGGAAGTCCCGTCAACTCATCAATGGTCGCCCGATGCGTATGTAGGAGAAACATCCATAGATGCGTCTCAATCTTCTTTGCGGCCCAATAGCAGAGCCAGGCCCCAAAAGATAACATGAGAAAATAAGGAACAAATACATTTATAAAGATCGTCTCATTCACACTGCCTCTCACTTGAATCAAGACGAGGAGCGCACCTGACCCGATGTAAATGGCATACCCTCTCCCTTGACGAATCGGTAAACGTGTCATGACGAGAGAAAATAAAAAGAAGACAAGTAACAGTAGTAATGAGTCTATGAACGGAGCACTCATTCCGTGCAGCGTCGTGCGTCCGATGAAGATCAGACTGAGCGTGACAATAGCTCCGAACGGTCCAGCGAACGTTGCGGATAAGGCAATCGGGATGAGACGAAGGTCGATTCGTGCATCCCCTAATTCGATGGAGTTAATGGTTAAGAGAATTGCCGTCAACCCGTTAGAGACCCCAAACCAAAACCGTACGAATAACGGGGAGGTCGGCTGAATCGGTAAAACCGTCCGCATCACATAGAGTGTGAGCGACATGAATAAAAAGATCAGACTGATGTTGATAAGAAAACTATTAATACCTGTTTCCACCGATTCCCCTCCTTCCTTTCACGTTTCCATCCTATCCCAATCCATCAAGCGCTGTCATCCATTAATTACCGGATTCATGAAAACAGTCGAAAGCTCACGCTTCCGACTGCTTCTGAATCATCTGCTTCATCAAGTTGGCGCTATCTCGTGCCGACTCGTTCTCTTCCTGCATTTGAATGTACACTTCATGACGATGGATGTCGATGTGACGCGGGGCCTCAATCCCGAGCTTCACTTGGTCGCCTTCGATGGCGAGCACTGTGAGCGTCACGTCGTCCCCGATATGGATGGCCTCACCTTGTTTTCGTTTCAATACGAGCATCAGCGCACCTCCGCTTTCGTGCCGCCGAGCGGATAACGGGCTGGATACGCATCGTCTAGGATGACTTGTTTCCCGCGACGTTCCTTCGTCTCGATAACGATCGGCGCCTTCAAATTGAGCGTCGACGATTCGAACGGCTCACGGAGCGTGACGATCGAGTAGACCGAGACGTGTTCCGCCTCTTCGATCCCAAGTTGGTCTTTCGCGCCATCCGACAATTCGAACGCATAGTCCGACTTATGCCAAAACGGGTTCGTCACGACGAACGCACAGGCTTGTTCCTCGATTGACTGAAGCGACCAGAACGGTAAATCCTCCCCGTACGGGATCAGCACGAACGTCTTTGAATCCGGGAACCCCGGGATCTCACTGACGAACGTGATTGTCTCCGCTTCGTTTATTTCAATCTTGCCAAAGTAGTCTGTTTCAATGAACATGGATTGTCCTCACTTTCAACGCGTTTCATCATACATCCCACCGACCGGCCATATCTCGAGTGACGCCTGTTGACGGAGCGAGATGTCCGTCGTCCATGGCGTGAACGAGATATCGGCTGGCGTGAGCGATACATCAATTTGGGGTGGCGTGATATTCCACTCGATTTTCACATCCGCCGGCGTATACGTCAACTTGACACGATCAATCGATTTTGGCATGTAGCCCATCTCGACGATCGGATACGGGTCGTTCACCTTCTCCGCTGCCATCGATGGAATCGGATTCCCGTTCTCGATCCGCATCATACGGTCGCCGTCCCGGGCGATGTTCGCCATCGCCTCACGGGCCCCTTGCTCTCCCATCTGACCGAGGTATTTCCCGAGTTCAAGCACGCCTTTCAGGTTGCTCTCACTTCTCGCTACTGATGAATCAACCTCAAGCTTCCCTTGTGTCGTCTGTTGCGTCATCTCGGCTCTCCCTTGTTGGATGGACAGGTCGGCCCGTCCTTGACGCATCTCGAGTACCGGTCGATTGGATGTCATCTGGATTGCGGCCTGTGTCTGCCGCATCTCAAGTCTCGCGAGATTCATCATCAATTACCGTAAGAAGTCGAGGAGCGTCGGCTGAATGATGCGGGCACCTGCAGAAAGCGCTGCACGGTGGACAGTCTCATGTGACTTCAGTTCCATAATGACTTTCTCCACGTCGATGTCCTCGTTATCAGACATGATCGTCTTGGCGATAATCTCATGGTCTTGTAGACGGTTGTCGACGAGCTCCAAACGGTTCGCACGGGCACCGAGTTCGGCGCGCTCTGTGATCAAGTTTTGACCGAGTGTATCGAGCGTGTCGAGTTCAGCCGATAGGTCGGCACCAGTAGTCGTTGTCTCTTTTAAAAGTGTACTCAATTTATGAAGACCTTCAAATAACTCTTTACCAAAAACCGTTTCTGGTTGCATATTCACTTGTACGGTAATTCCTTTTGATACTTCAAATTCGATTTTCCCACTTGCTGTCGGTGTCGTTCCACTCTCATAAATCGAATCGACAGAACCAGCCGGATTCGCTAAATACGCCTTTAAATTATCGACATTGATGAGCGGTTGATCCGTTTTCGTCCCATTATAAATATACTTCTCGCCTGCCTTTGAGTTGGCGAGAGAGCCGATATGTTCGATCAACTGATCGACCTCACTCTTGATAATCTCACGTTGCGATGATTCATACGTATCGTTCGCCGCTTGCGTCGTCAGTTCACGAATCCGTTTGACGGCTTCCGTGACTTCGTTCAATGTCGAGTCCGTCAAATCCATCCAGCTCGTCGCCTCGCTGACGTTACGACGGAATTGGTCGACTTCACGTACCTCGGTCCGGTAACGAATGCCTTGCATCGCGACGACTGGATCTTCTGATGCTTTTTGAATCCGTTTCCCGCTGATGAGCTGTTCCTGGACACGAGCGAGTGTGTTGTAGCTACTGGATAAATGCTTCAAGTTCGTCTGTGTGAGCATTGTCTGTGTGACACGCATCAGTCATTACCTCCCTACGACACCCATGCCGTTAATGATTTTGTCTAACATTTCATCGACGGCCGTGATGTTACGGGCCGCTGCATTATAAGCGTGCTGATACTGGATCATCATCGTCATCTCTTCATCGAGCGAGACGGCACTGACCGACTGACGCCGCTGGTCTGAACTGCTCAACAGAGCGAATGTACTCTTAGCGAGGTTTCCGTTCTGGCTCGCCTCGACAGCCATGTTCCCAATGACGTTTTGATAGTATTTCCCGATTGAGGTCGTCGCAGTGGATGAACCACCCGTAAATGTGATTTGCGCATTTTTTAAGTTTGCCAAGTCAAGAGCCCCGCTGCCGTCTCCGATGTTTTGGTCTTTTGAGATGGCGATCAAGTTCAAGTTCGATAAAATTGTCGGATTGACCGTTACGGTCTTCGCATCGCCGACAATAAAGAAATCGATACCTTTTTGACGGGGATTATCTTGAACATTCCCATCGTAAAAAGTCTTATGCAAATCATTAAATGCCGTCGTGAACTCTTTTGCCATGACGTCTAAATCCTTCAACATCTTGGTAAAAGCTCCATCGTGCGTTTCTGTTCCCGTAGCTGAACCGTACATATCAACGAGCGCTTTCAACTTCCCATTTGGTAAATCGTCAAAGACGAGCGTTGTCGTTCCTGCGGCCGCATCTGTGATCTCCATGTCGTTAATTTTCCCAACTCCGCCTGTTAGTCCATCCACTAACGTAATCTTTGTTGGAGTCGGTGTTCCGGGCACAGAAATCTGAATATCAATCCGTCCTTCCGCGACACGTTGCGAGTTTCCACGTGTTTCGCCGTTCGTGTAATCAACAGGCACACGTTCGAATTCAATGTATTGCGACAACTCGTCCATGTAGCGATCGCGCTCATCATACAATTCATTTGGCAGAACACCAAGAGGCTCTGCATCACCGATTTGACGGTTGACGTCACCAATTTTCGTCAACAAGTCGTTGATTTTTTTCGTGACGACGCCCGCTTCTGCTTTCAAGTCCTCTTGTACTTTCGATAACGAAGAAGACATGTAGTTGAACGTTTGTGTCAACGTCAACGCTCGTTGCCGAACCACGCTTCGCGCACCCGTATCATCCGGGTTGACCGACAAGTCTTGAAGTGACGCCCAGAACAAGTCGAGCGATTTAGCGAGTCCGTTCTCAGACGGTTCGTTGATGATGTCTTCCATCCGGCCGAACGCCGCTTCTTTCGTCGCATAGAAGGCGTTCTTCACCGACTCGTCACGATACTGTTGATCGATCATAAGATCGCGAATTCGGGCGAGCGTCTCCCCGCGTACACCTGTCCCGAATTGTCCGGCTTTTGTCCCGCCGAAGTTGACCGAGAGCTGTTCGGTCATCCCGAGTGTGAGTCGTTGGCGCGAATAGCCAGGGTTTGAGGCGTTCGCCACGTTATTCCCGGTCGCTTGAAGCGCCCATTGGTGTGTCGAGAGACTGCGGCGTGCCGTCTCTAATCCCATAAATGTTGAACCCATTCCACTTCCTCCTTAAACGTCACGGCTGAACGAGCGTGTTTCGAACGCTTGTTGTCCGTATGTAAAATCATCTGCTTCCGGCATGAGCATATCCAGATGCCAAGTAATATAACGAAGGGATTGTTCGAGTAGCGTCGCGTTCAATTCGTTCTGTCGCTTCAACTCGAACAAGACCGGTCTCAATTCCTCTATCTCTTCATCGTCCAATTCATACGTCCCTTGAAGTCGTTCCGCTTCTTTTTGTGAAATTTGTCGGACGAGTTTCGCTTCTTCTTTGACGAGCGTGCTAAATGCCACCATGTCATTTTGAATGAGTTGCTGTTCTTTCGCGTAAGCCAATTCGAGTAACCGTTTATGTAATGTGAGCATGAGTCTCTCCTTTTTTCAAAAAAAGAGCCGACTAAAGAAAGGGGTGCCCCTTATTTAGTCAGCTTCCGTGCCGTGTTATTCAGTGCGAAGGCCTCAAACGGACCTCGCTTCCATTCATCCTTGTAGAAAGCGTTTAGCGATTTCGCGCGCGTCCCGTGAATACGTGCCCGCATCAATCTCTGCTTTCAAAGCGTCGATTTTTGCGAGACGGTCCGGATGTTTCACCGGTTCTTCAAACCGGGCGCGGGCTTCCGCCGAGATTGACAATTGGTCCGTTTGGCGTGATTGCGCGGGCTTCGGTTCGACTTGCGTTTTCTTTTCATAAGTGTTCGGTAAGTGTACCCACTTGGCTGAATCGATGCGCATGCGTCTTCCCCCTCTTCATGATGTTAATCCAAACGATAAGTGCGGATGCTTGATTGTTTCGTCAAGCTCTCCTGTAGACTGGACAGTTCCTTCTGCATATCTCTCTGGCAGTTCGAACAAATTTTTCCTTCGTTCGTCGGTTGACCACAACGGACGCAGCTGATGGCAAGCGCCGGATTGTCCTTGATGATCAAGCGTCCTTCATGGATATATCGCGTGATATCAAGTTCAGAGACGCCCGTCGCTTCGACGAGGGCTCCGATGGTCGTCTGTTTGTTGGCTGGCTCACGAATGAAGTCGCGGACTTTCAAAAAGTTTTGGAAGTCGACATCACTACATGATGGACAGTACGGTGAACGGCTTTGCTTCATAAACAAGCGTCCACACATTTGGCAAGTTGCTGCATCCATTGGTTTCACCTCTGCTCTTTATATCGGATGCGATTTCGATTTGTTTAGCGCCCGAAATAAGCAAATCGCAGAAACTTCTGATGCACCTGCCTGTCGCAACGAATAGGCCGCCTGATGAAGGGTCGTCCCCGTCGTATAGACGTCGTCTACAAGAATGATTTTCCCACATTTCACTGAAGTTGGTACAGTGAAAGGATTCGTTCGGTGTCGTCTTCCTTCTTTCCCGAGTTCACGTTGACTTGAAACCTCCGTTTTTTCGAGAAGCTGTCGCGTCGGACCGATACATCGCGCGAGTACCTCGGCCTGATTGAAGCGACGTGTCTGAAGTCGCTCCTTACTCAATGGGACCGGAACATAGGTCACGCTAGATGAATGCAATGCCCGAAGCGCTGGCGCGACCGATGAGGCGATGACGACATCCCCGCTGAGTTTAAATCGATGTAGCCAGTCAATTCCTGCCTCATCGTATGCGTACAGGCAGTGGACGGTCAAGTCTAGACCGAGTGCGAGCCAACGGATGCAGTCCGGACACGTCTCACCGCTCTCATTCGGTTGACCACAGCGCGGGCAACCCGCACCGAGCGGCGTCAGTTTCGACTCGCAAGAAGGACACACCCAGTCCCGTCGCCATAATGTGGCAGGAGTCCACGGGACGGTCATCGACTCATGACAAAGAAGACATCTCATCGCCGATTCGCCTCCTTGATTTTCCGGATGGCAACATCTTGACGGAACGTCCGCTCCTTGTAAAAGAAACAGACCTCTCCTGTCGGCGCGTCCGGTTTTCTCCCAGCTCGACCTGCCATCTGAATGAGACCCCGTGTCGAGAAGAGTCGATGTTCGCTCTCGAGTACCCCGACCTGTACATCCCGAACCGTCATCCCTCGCTCCCAGATTGAGGTCGCAAGGACGACGCCGTTCGTCTCTTGGAGCCAGTGAAGGGCGTCGGTCCGTTCCTCGGTCTCGGCCGACACCATCCGACAGGTTAGTCCTGCATCTGCTAATGTCTCGCGGTACCGCTCCAAATCAGGCTTCGTCGGCACGAACAAGAGACGTGGTTTCAAGGCGTGACGTCGACAGAACTCTACGATTCGTTCGTCGGACTGTTTGACAAGTGTCGGGACCGGCAAATCAAATCCGTGATAGCGCCGGGACAGATGAACCATCGGAAACATCTGTTGCCAAACGGTCGGGGTTGCCGTGATGAATAAGAAGACACCTCTCCCGGCACGCCGAATCGTATTCCATAGCGCCACGTCAAAGGCAAACGGGAAGGCATCGGACTCATCGACGAGCACATAATCGAAGACGTCCCGAACATTCATGAGTAACGGTGCGGTCGCCACCGTGATCATCCCGATAGAGTCTTTCTCCCCGCCCCCGTATCGTTTCGTGACAGACACGGTGAATGCTCGTTCGAGCCGTTCGACCCATTCGATGGCGACGTCTTTCCTCGGGGACACGATCAATACCCGCTTCCCTGCATTGACGACCCGCTCAATCACCGGGAACGTCATCTCCGTCTTCCCGGCGCCGCATACCGCATGTACGAGCCCCGTCTTTTGTCCGTCCCACCACGTGAGCAGCTGATTTGCGACCCGTGTTTGGTCGGGAGCGAGCTCGAACGGCATCGTCAAATCGGTCGTTTCGAGAGGTGTCGTGATGTCCCGCTCCTCTAGATAATCACAGCGACAGACACGCCCGAGGTATAGACAATTTCGACAATAGGCACAACTTCCGTGATGACAGGTGAACGTCCGGACGTCCGTGCTGAGACAGCGTTGGCAGATACCGAAGCGGATGGCCCGTTTTCCTGCCTGAGCGACAATAAGTTCTCCCATGACCTGACTCCTTTTTGTCATCACGCTACCAAAACGGCTATATAAATGCGATACGACTTATCTAAAACAACGTAGGTCGACTACACAAATAGGACCCGACGAAAGCGTCGGGTCCTATTTGTTACTTCTGTTTGTAGAACATGATCGCCTCGTACGGACGAAGGGACAGCGTCGTCCCGTCGAGCTCAGGCACGTCATAGTTGTGGCTGACGACGTTCACCCGCTCGAACCCTTCCGGAATCGTATACGTCGTTTCCGTTCCATAGAAGTTGGCGACGACGAGAAGTTCCTCGCGGTCGGTCTTCCGTGTATATGCCCAAACGTCCAACGAATCAGGTGTGAGAAGCGTGTAATCCCCATCCGTCAAGACGTCAAGTTCTTTTCGTAATGCAATCAAATGTTTGTAGTGGTAGAACACCGAGTTCGGATCACGAAGCGCCGTCTCGACGTTCACGTCCTCATAGTTCGGTGCCACGTTGATCCACGGCGTGCCGCTCGTGAAGCCGGCATGCGTCGTCGCATCCCACTGCATCGGCGTCCGCGAGTTGTCGCGTGACTTCTGTTTGATGGCGGCCATCATGTCTTCGTGCGACACGCCCTCTTCCCGCTTCAACTTGTAGATGTTGAGCGTCTCGATATCCCGATATTCGTCGAGCGAGTCGAAGCCAGGATTCGTCATCCCGATTTCTTCCCCTTGATAGATATACGGTGTCCCTTGAAGGCCGTGGAGCACGGTCGCGAGCATCTTCGCGCTCTCGACGCGATGGTTCGTGTCGTTCCCGAAACGGCTGACGACGCGCGGTTGGTCATGGTTGCACCAGAAGATGGCGTTCCATCCCTTCCCGTGCATCCCTTGTTGCCACGTCGACATGATGTCTTTCAATTGAATGAAATCGAACGGTGCAGCGACGAACTTCTCCCCGTTCGGGTAGTCGACTTTCAAGTGGTGGAAGCTGAACGTCATGCTGAGCTCGTTCTCGTCCGGGTTTGAATAGCGGACGCAGTGGTCGAGCGTCGTCGAAGACATCTCCCCGACCGTGATGACGTCGTGCCCGTCGAATACTTCCCGGTTCATCTCTTTTAAATATTCGTGGATGCGTGGACCGTCCGTATAGAACTTGCGACCGTCCGACTCGTCTTCTGGGAAGTCCTGTTCTTTCGAGATGAGGTTGATGACGTCGAGACGGAATCCTTTGATTCCTTTCTCCCGCCAGAAGCGCATCATCTCATAGATGTCTTCACGCATCTGTTCATTCTCCCAGTTCAGGTCGGCCTGGGTCACGTCGAACAGGTGGAGATAATATTGCCCTCTCCTCTCATCATATTCCCACGCGCTTCCGCCAAACTTTGATTTCCAGTTCGTTGGTTCGTCGCGCCAGATGTAGTAGTCACGGTATCGCTCGTCTCTCGCCAATGATTTTTGGAACCATTCGTGCTCGGTCGACGAGTGGTTGACGACGATGTCCATCATGAGGCCGATGCCTCGCGCCTCTGCTTCACGGATCAATTCATCGAGGTCTTCCATCGTGCCGTAAGACGGGTCAATGGCATAGTAATCACTCACGTCATAGCCGTTATCGTGTTGAGGTGACTGATAGACAGGCGTCATCCAAATGTATTCGATGCCGAGTTCTGCCAAGTAATCCAGCTTCGCCGTCACCCCTTTGATCGATCCGGTCGCATTCCCTTCCGGACTGTAAAAACTTTTCGGGTAAATTTGATAGACGACTGATTTGCGCCAATTTTTCTGTGTCATCAACGACATCTCCTTTTTGTAAGAGTTTTCATTTCAATAAGAAAGAGGGAAGAACTGCCGTCCCTCCCTCCCGAGTCATTGCTTATGCGACTTTGTTTTCTTCAAGTTCACCTTTCTTCATGTAACGCTTCGACAAGATGAATGTGAGCGCGAACGGTACGATGATCGCGATGACCATGCCGACGATGAAGAGAAGGATTTTATCTGTGAAGATGGAGAGGAATCCAGGGAGTCCTCCGACACCGATGGCGATTGCTTGCACATCGTTCAATGTGATGAAGATGGCAGCGATTGCCGACCCGATCATCGCTGAATAGAACGGGAATTTATTTGGTAAGTTGACCCCGAACATGGCTGGCTCTGTGATTCCGAAATAAGCTGAAATGGCTGAAGTCGACGCCATGCTCTTTTGTTTAGCGTTGTGCTTGTAGACGAAGAACATCGCGAGTGCAGCCGAACCTTGAGCAATGTTTGAGAGTGCGATCATCGGCCAGATGAACGTACCGCCTGTATCGGCGATCAACTGAAGGTCGATGGCGATGAACAAGTGGTGCATCCCGGTGACGACGAGCGGCGCGTAGAACAAGCCGAAGAGGAGTGCCCCGACGACCGGTACGGCTTCAAACGTGTTGACGAGTCCTGTCGCAATCACGTTCCCGATTCCACGAGTGACCGGTCCAACGATTGCGAGTGCAAGGAATCCAGTGACGACGATGGTTGTGATCGGAACGACCAAGAGTTGGATGGCGTTCGGTACACGTTTTTTCAAGAACATCTCGATTTGGCTCAAAATATAAGCCGCAGCGAGAACCGGCAAGATTTGACCTTGATATCCGACTTTCTCAATTTCGAAGAGTCCGAGGATATCGAATGTCGGTACTTCTCCTTCAAGTGCTGCTGTCCCGTAGCCCCAAGCGTTCAAGAGATCCGGGTGAACGAGCAAGAGACCCATGACGATCCCGAGCACTTCGCTCCCACCGAAACGTTTCGTCGCCGACCAACCGACGAGTGCCGGTAAGAAGACGAATGACGTGTTCGCCATCATGTTGATGAGGTCCCAAAGTCCTTGTAAGTTCGGATACGCCTCGATGAGTGTCTTTCCGTCGATGAAGAGACCTTCAGAAGCGAGTAAGTTGTTGATCCCCATGAGGAGACCGGCCACGATGATGGCTGGAATGATTGGCATAAAGACGTCAGAGAAGACTTTGACGAGTTTTTGAAGCGGATTCATTTTTTTGCCGCCTGCGGATTTGACCTCGGCGACCGTTGCCGCCTCAAGTCCCGCGAGTTTGATGAACTCGGCATAGACGCGGTCGACATCACCGGCTCCGATGACGATTTGATACACGCCCGAGTTCTCGAACGCCCCTTTGACGAGATCGACTTCTTTCACACGTGCCTCATCGACTTTTGACTGGTCTTTGAGGGAGAGACGAAGACGTGTCACACAGTGTGCGGCTTTGTCCACGTTGTCTTTGCCGCCGATCGCGTCTAAAATCTCTGCGGCAATTTGACGATAATCTGCCTTCATGTTGAATGTCCTCCTTTGTTTGAAAACTGTAAATGAAAACGGTTACTTATGAGTACAAACAAAGTATAACTTATCTATATAAGTTAAGTCAACAACTTATATATATGAGTTGAACATGAAAGTTTTGCGTTGTGATTTACTGTTAAAATTCCCCTATTTTGACTTAGGACAAACAAAAAACCCCTTCCTGTACGAAAGAGGTTTACCTACGGGCGACGTCGCTAAACTGGAACTTGTCCAAGCGGTGACGCGACTCCGTATATTCAAATTGTTGTCCTTCATATAAGAACGTATCGTTCGTGATGACGATGACGTATTCATAGTCATGCAAGTCGAGCCGCTTCCGGTCGAGTTCGGTCACGTCTTCTGCCGCAATCTTTCGTTTGGCATAGCTGATCTGTAGGCCGAGCTCTCCTTCGATATATCCATAAATCGAACGAGCCGCAATCTCTTCTGTTAATCCAGGGACGAGGTCTTTGACGAAATAGTTGATATCTAAGATGACGTTCTCCCCGTCAAAGTTCCGAACCCGTTCGATGCGAAACACGTGCGTCCCCGCCGCCAAATTCATCCGTTCGGCGAGCCAAGTCGGGGCCTCCATCTCTTCAAACGAAGCGACGTGAGTCTGAATAGAACGACCGAGCATGCTCGCGTACACTTCTGAGAAACTGACGATGCCGTTGAATTGAAACTCGATCTGGTCCCGTTTCAATACGAACACGCCTTTTCCGTGATGCTTCCGGACATACCCGTTTTCCTGTAAAAGATCGAGCGCTTTTCGGACGGTTCCCCGGCTGGCCTCGAACTGATGCATCAACTCGGTCTCAGACGGAAGCTTTGAGTCAGCGGGTCTTGTTCCATTTCGCATCTCTTCTGCCAGACGCTCAAAGATTTGGCGATATTTCGCCATTTCATTCCCTCCTCCATTGAAAAAGACGACCTTAGACGGTCGTCTCTCTTACCATTCGCGACGATACCACGTGATGCCGATTGCACCAGGTCCGAGATGCGTTCCGATGACGGGACCGAAATGGCTTCCCGAGATGTGTGCTTTCGGGAACTTCTGTTTCATCGAAGCGAGCTCTTCCGCCTGACGCTCCGGGCAGTTGGCGTGAATGATGCCGATGCAGTAGCCTTCCCCGTCTCCGACAATCGATTCGTCCATCATCTCTTCGATTCGACGTACAGCCTTCTTGTATGTCCGAATCTTCTCGAACGGGACAATCAATTTATCCTGGAAATGAAGGACCGGCTTGATTTGTAAGAACGATCCGACGAGCGCTTGCGCCGCGCTCAACCGTCCACCGCGTTGCAAATGGTCGAGGTCATCGACGACGAAGTACGCACGAATCGAATCACGGACCGTTTCAAGCCGGGCGATGATTTCTTCTGGTGTCGCTCCGTTGTCACGGAGGTGAAGGGCCTCTTCGACCATGAACGCTTGCGGCATACACGAAATCTCGGAGTCAAACGCATGAACCGTCACATCGACCATGTCATTTAGCGCGACCATCGATTGGTACGTTCCGCTGATTCCACTGGAGAGCGTGATCGCAATCACGTCCGTCACATCGTCCGGCAAGCTCTCAATCAATTCCACCGTCTCACCGATGACCGGTTGCGACGTCGTCGGCAGATTCCCCGCCTCGATACGCTCATAAAACGCCTCGGTCGACATGTCAATCGACTCGCGGTACGACGCGCCATCGAAGATGACACTGAGTGGTGCGACATGGACGTCATGTCGCGCCAAAAAATCATCCGACAGATAGGCGGTACTGTCGGTTAAAATCGCAATGTTTCCCATACTATATCCTCACTTTACGTCGTTTCATTTTTCCAATTATGTTAGGATTCCATTCCATATTGTAACACAAAAACGAGGTAAAGCATCGGTGACGCTCAAATCTCGACCTAACCCCGGCGAATCGCATCCACGACGGCTTGTGTCCGGTCGTTCACGTCCATTTTACGAAGCACGGAGGAGACGTGGTTTTTAACCGTCTTCTCACTGATAAAGAGCATGTCACTGATGTCTCGGTTCGAGCGACCGTCGGCGAGAAGGTGTAACACCTCGACTTCACGGCGCGACAATAATTGATAGACCGGGTCATCTGTACGGCTCTCGACGCCACGTCCCGCCTGTTCCCCTTTGAATTGTAAGAGACGGCGGTAATCCTTCAGTACGTTCGTTGTCACTTTCGGATGAAGATACGCCCCATCCTTTGCGACGGCACGGACTGCCGAGATCAATTCTGTCGATGCGACTTCTTTTAATAAGAACCCTGATGCCCCTGCTTCAAGCGCATGCGTGATATACGACTCATCATCATGGATTGAAAGAATGAGGACACGTGTCTCTGGTGACAGGAGTGACAGTTGCTTTGTCGCCTCGATCCCGTTCATGTCTGGCATGTTGATATCCATGATCAAAATTTCAGGTTTTTGCTCGCCCGCGATGCGGATCGCTTCGCGCCCCGTGCGCCCTTCGGCGACAACCGTAAATTCATCCTCTAAATCAAAAATCCGCTTCAATCCTTCACGGAACAGTTCGTGATCATCCACGATTGCAATGCGTGTCTGTGTCATTTCCATGTATGTCTTCCCCCTTGTTCTCTCACGGAATCGGAATCGACATCCGGACGACCGTCCCTTTGCCGACTTCCGAGTCGATGGTGATGCTTCCGTTCACCAATTCAATTCGTTCGCGCATTCCAACAATCCCGAACGACCCTTCGCCAATCGTGCTCGACTCAAACCCGACACCGTAGTCGCGGACGTGAATGTGAATCACATCACTCGCCTGCTCGACATTGACGATGATTTCGGCAGTTTTTGCATGTTTGATCGCATTTTGGACCGATTCTTGAACGAGACGGAACACGTTAATCTCCAGTTTCTCCGGTAATCGCGCACGCGACCCCCGATAGTTGAGACGTGTCTTGATCGCCGTATACTCCTCCGTTTGATGGAGATAGCGTTCGAGCGTCGGCAAAAAGCCCAAATCGTCAAGCGACATCGGACGTAAATCATAGATTAAACGACGGACGTCGACGAGTGCCCCACGAATCAACTTTTTCAATTCATGTAATTCGGCAAACGCCTCGTCTTTTCCTCGTTTGTCAAACGTCTTTTCAATCAGGTCGGCCCGTATCAAAATATGAGCAAGCGATTGCGCTGGTCCATCGTGCATCTCGCGGGCGAGATGGCGCCGTTCGCGCTCGGCCGCTTCGAATACACCGATGGCCATCTCTTGCTTCTTCATCATGTCCGAATACTCTTGCTGTAGGTCATCCCGTAAGAAGTTCAAGACGACACTCACACGACCGATCAACTTTTCGGCACGTTCGATCGTATCCTCTAAAATGAGCAGACGACGCTCTAAGTCATTCCGACGTTGCTGTGCCGCCATCTCTTCTTTTTGAACAAGAAAACGCTCGAGTTGCATTTGATTCGCCCGTTCGTAGGCTTCACGAATTTCTTGTTCACTATGTATATGAAACTTTTTACTGACTTGAACGAGCTTGGCCTTTGAAGCTTTCACGATTCGGTCGAGTCGATCGGATTCCTCGATGTAGAACTCGATTTTATCCGTCAATTCTTTTAACTCATTTTGAATTGCTGAATATTCAGTTGCAGAACTTTCGGTTATACGGACAATCTCCTCTTTACTTTCCGTCACCGTTTCAATCATATTTGTTATGATATGTTCTAAAGCTGTCCGATCGGTAATATGATTCACGATGCCATCCCCTAATAGTTCGGTAGTTAATCCTCATCTATTCTTATATATCGTCCCACCCTAAACAGGTTTACAGCGGACATGAGAGATTTTCTATAATTCCATTCGCTATAAGTAGCGTATGTGCCTACTTGAATTCTAAAAAAAATATTCAAAAATAGAAAGGAGAATTTTCAGAAATGTCTATTGAGTCAAATTATACTATAAAACAAAGTGGAACATACGAAGTCGTTATCCAAAAATCAAAATTTATTGCTCATTTCAAACGTGTCGAAACCGAGGAAGAGGCGCAGACGTTCATCCAAGCCATCAAGAAAGAGCATTGGAACGCAAACCATAACTGTTCCGCCTACATCATCGGGGAACGAAACGAGCACCAGAAAGCGAATGACGACGGTGAGCCGAGCGGTACGGCCGGCATGCCGATGCTCGAGGTGTTACGCAAACGCCACTTGAAAGATACAGTCGTCGTCGTGACACGTTATTTCGGTGGAATCAAGCTCGGTGGCGGCGGACTCATACGTGCTTACGGTGGAACTGTGAGCGAAGGACTCGATGCGATCGGAATCGTCGAACGTCTACCGATGCAACAATTGACACTCACCGTCGACTATACTTGGATTGGGAAAGTCGAAAATGAGTTGAGACAGTCTAGCTACCTGCTCGATGACATCATCTACGCCGACCTCGTCACGTTTCATGTGTCGGTCCCCGTGGAAGAGACAGAAGAGGCACTCGCTTGGCTAACAGACATGACGAACGGTCAAGGTCAGCTTCAAACTCATACAATCCGCATCATTGAACGTGATTTCAAACGCTGAAACGCCTATACTAAAAGAAAAGACTGAAATGAGGAAACAACATGGAAACACCCCCACGCAAGAAAAAATCACCTTGGAAAATTGTCCTCATCGTGTTGGGTGTCGTATTGCTGATCGGTGGTTCCGCTTTCGGCTATTTTGTCTTCAAAGCGAATGAAACCGCCGAAAACGCGAACAAGGCGTTGGAACGTGGCGACAAGTCAGAACGTCGCGACGAGACCATCGACTTGACGAAAGATCACTTTTCCGTCCTGTTAGCAGGAGTCGATGGCGGCGCCTCGCTCGAGGAAGGACGGACCGATTCGCTCATGGTCGCCACGTTCAACAAGGAATCGCGGCAAGTGACGCTCGTCAGCATCCCACGTGACTCGTATGTCGATATCATCATCGACGATGAGGATCCGTTCAAAGACAAGATCAACCATGCGTATGCTTACGGAGGGATCGACACGACCATCGCGACCGTCGAGAACCTGCTCGACATCCCAATCGATTACTATGCGACCATCAACTTTGATGGAATCGAAGATTTGGTCGATGCGGTCGGTGGCGTCGAGATTGACGTCCTCATCCCCATCTCCGGAAAAGCGACCGGAAATGTCGAGCTAGAGCCTGGCGTTCAAGTCTTGAACGGAAAAGAAGCACTTGCCTATGCGCGGATGCGAAAACAAGACCCTGCCGGCGACATCGGTCGAGCCGGTCGACAACAGCAAGTCATCGAGGCCATCATCAACGAGGCGACGACCATCAACTCGTTTACGAAGCTGAACCGGATCATGAACGCCGTCGGCGAGAACATTCGAACAAACATGTCGTTGTCAGAGGCTTCTCAGCTTCAACCGTACGCAAAATCGTTGAAGTCGTTTAACCGAGAAACGCTCGAAGGGAACGATTTGACGTTAAACGGTGTGTATTATTACGAACTCGACCCTGTTGACCTTCGCGATGCTCAGGCGCTTCTGCAAACGGAACTCGGCTTGCCTGTGACAGCGGATGAACCATCGACAGACGAAACGGACGATTCGATGACCGAAACGACCACATACTAAAAAAGTAACCGGTATCGTCACGCGATACCGGTTACTTTTTTACGCTCTAGGTCGTCCGAGCAATCGTCGGGACGTACGGATGATCGGTTTATAGTTCGGATGAATCAGTTCAGTCGATTCCACGATCAATTCGATGACAATTAACACGACGATGAACGTGATGACCGCACCGAGCATCGTCGTCTTGGCGAACAAGATGGATGAGATGCCAAAGAATAAGGTCATCCCGTACATGAGTAGGACCGCCTGCCGTGTCGTGAAGCCCATATCGATCAACTGGTGATGCATATGCGATTTATCCGGCGACATCGGCGGTCGTCCCTGGACGAGTCGACGCACGATGGCGAAGATCGTATCCGAGATCGGTAACCCGAGCAAGAGGACCGGGACAACGAGCGAGAACAACGTCACGTTCTTAAATCCGATGAGCGAGAAGACAGCGAGCATATATCCGAGGAACAGTGCCCCCGTATCGCCCATAAAGATTTTCGCCGGGTAGAAATTATGGACGAGAAACCCGAGCGTGCTCGCAAGGAGCAAGAGCGCCATCATCGTCAAATAGACGTTTCCCTGAATGATGGCCAAGACAGCAATCGTCCCGAGGGCGATGCTCGACACACCCGCGGCGAGACCATCGAGACCGTCAATCAAATTGATGGCGTTCGTGATCCCAATCAGCCAGAGGACGGTGATCGGGATGCTCCATGACCCAAGGTAGAGTTGCTGGTCGAACGGAAGATTGATGAGTTCGATTCGCATCCCCGAGTTCAAGACGACGACCGTCGCAATCATCTGCCCCATCAGCTTGACGCGGGCCGATAATTGGAACCGGTCATCGATCAGTCCGGTAAGGAGAATCACGACAGCCCCGATCAAGATGGCATCGTTATAACGACTCGTCGGAAGCAGCAAGGCGTAGCCGATGAAGAATGCGATAAAAATCGCGAGACCCCCGATTCGTGGCATCGTCCGTAAATGTACTTTTCGTGCGTTCGGATGATCGACTGCACCGATGAAAAATGCGAATCGACGAACGAGCGGTGTAATCAAGATGGCCATCACAAAACTGACCAACATGGCAATCCATAGCATGGGCCGACAGTTCCTCTCTCAAAAAAATAGACTCTGGCGAATTATATCATATTTTGAATTCATGAGTAGATATCAGTCCGTTTACAACAAAAGCCGATGAGGCGTTCCCCATCGGCTCAGGATTATGAAAGTGTCGATGCCACTTCTTCTGTCGGTTCGTATGTATACAAGCCGCGACCAATTTTTTTGATTTCTGGATTGACCCCTTCAATCTTCACCATCAATTGGTAAATGTTGCTGATGTGATGACGGTAACGAAGTTCAAGTTCCATTTGAATATCACGCACGCTCATCGTCTGACGCTCTTTCAGTAAATCCGTCACTTGATGAACGTACACCTCGAGCGGATAACGCTGGTTCACACGTCGTGGACGTAGGCGTTTTGACGCATCAGTCATTGGGTCCTTCTCTTCTCTATCTCGACTCAATTCCGCAATCAAATACTCGGCACGTCGTTGCAATTGACGATACGACTCTTCAATTTCCATCAATTCTCGATAAATGTGGTCATTGACATTCGTAGATTCCATACACAAATCCCCTTCTACATCCAATTATAATTTGGAATTCCCTAATTTAAATCAGCAATTCCTAATAATCCCTCTATATCTTCTATAAAAGTGTAACGGATTTGTAATGTGTTTGTCATCTCTTTTTGGGCAATTCTGTCTATTTAGGACTTTTGACTCAAAAAAAGACGACGACTGTTCGGGGCAGTCGTCGTCTCACGGAAGATGATTGTAGCCATTTACACGTGAACGCGTTCGAGGATGCGTTCAAGTGAAAGTTCGTCAGTAGAAGCGACGATGAGGTCTGCATGACCAAGCATCGATTCTTCTCCGACGGCGACAGCAAACATATTTGCCGCTTTGATTGCAGTTACGCCGGCAGCCGCATCTTCAACGCCGATGGCGAGTTCGGGTTTCACACCAAGGGCAGAAGCGGCCTTCAAAAACACTTCGGGGTGTGGTTTTGACTGGGCGACAGTTGCTGCATCGACGATATGGTCGAAGTAATGGCGGACACCAAGTGCATCAACGACCGCAAATGCGTTCTTTGAAGCAGAAGCCATTCCAATTTTGAGTCCCGCCTCTTTGATTTCATCGAGGAATGAAACGATACCAGGAAGAAGATCGTCGGATGAGATATGTTGAATGAGTTCAACGTAGTGCTCGTTTTTCTTTTGTGCGAGTTCTTCTTTCTCTTCCGGTGTGAAATCGTTCTGTTTACCGCCGAGCGTAAGAATCCGCTCAAGCGACTCAGTTCGACTCACGCCTTTGAGCGTTTCGTTGAATTCGCGGTCAAATGGAATTCCGAGCTCTTCACCGAGCTGCTTCCAAGCGAGGTAATGGTACTCTGCCGTGTCAGTGATGACACCGTCCAAATCGAAAATCACTGCTTCAATCGTTGACATACATGCTTTCCGCCTTTCCTTCAAATGCTTGTGTCGTCAGACTACATTTAGGGAACTTGACAAGTACCCGCCGCACGTTTGGTCAATGATGCAAACGGTTGCACTTGTTCGATTTCTATTATAAATGAAAACGTTATCTTGATGCAACCGTTTTCGCAAAAATCAAAAAAAGAGAAGAGCCTGTGCTCTCCCCTTTCTTATCACAGCTGAATTCCGACCACTTTCACGTTCACAGAACGTGGTGTCATCGCAAGCATCGTGTCCATATCTTGCGTGATGCGCTCTTGGACGGCCGTCACCGTTTTGATGATCGACTGTCCGTAAGCGATGTAAAGCGATAGGTTGATGGTGATGCCTTTGTCCGACTCATCGACTTTCACGTGTTTCATGAGCGCACGCTCTGACAATTTCGTGTCTTCTTGCGTGAACGAGACGTATTTCGTTTCTTTGACCGCGACCGCGGCGATCATTTCAACGACGTGACGTGATACGTTCACGTCGCCTTCTGTGCTGTACATTCCATTTTCGTATGGCATAGGGTCACTTCCTTAACTCTAGTTTCGTTTCTTCTTAATAAAGTGTAGCGGAAATGTTGCGTTTAGAAAAGACTTTACCCTTTTACACCTTTCGTATTTTGGACACGCTTCACGTCAATCTCGACGAGCGGACGCAAGAGACGGACCATCGGTGGACTGATAATCACGAGGACCATCACAAAGGCGACCCCGAACAAGACGAGCAGTTGCATCCATGATGTCGGCATGAACCCAGCCGGTATAAACGCCTTCCAGGCGACAACAAAGAAGACGTGGACGAGATAGACGTACAGACTATACTGCCCGGCACGCGAAAAAATCGGGAGCTGTCGTCCTGGGATGATGAGCGTGAAACTAATTGACATGAGGAGCGACACCGTATAAACGATCAAAAAGGCGAACGGTCCACTCCACATCGCCTCTGGGACGGCCGTGTCATAGGCGAAACGGAATTTGAACAAGTTCCCGATATGATAGAACGTATCGTCTTGCTGGACGCGCATCGAGACCAAGAGCCCCAGTGTGAGCGCGGTGAAGACAATCGCCCCACCGATGCGATATCGGTTCCGGTGCTCGGCCCGTTTCGGTAACTCAAAGAAGTTGAGCGTATTGCGCTCGGACATCCAGTTCCCAATCAAGAAGAACGGATAGAACATGATGACTTTCCGCAACGCGAAATACCCCGTCGCCTCGGCTTGGAATCCGAACAGGAGCGCGAATAATAGGGCATACAACACGTACCCCTTCAGTTGTGTCACATACGGGGTGATGATGTACCAGAAAATGATGGCCATCAGATACCAAAGCGCCCAGTACGGCTTCAACAAATTTAGACCCGGATTTTCAAGTGAGAAAATCGGAATCCCTTCTGTAAATGCGAACCATGACCCAAGGATGACCTGCCAAATGACATAGACCACGAATAGCTGGATTACGCGCAAATAGCGGTTCTCCCGATAAAAGTAACCGCTCAACATGATGAACAACGGCATGTGGAAGGTATACAGGAACAGATACACCCACTTTGGTAAAATATCGTCATAAGCGCCGCGGACTTCGGTCAACAAGTGTCCGAAGACGACGAGTAGGACAAGCACTCCTTTAATATTGTCATACCAATAATTTCTCATAACATTCCCTCTTGCTCTCTATGATGACTGCAATGAAGCTGACCTTCATGTTTTCACGTTCTCTTTACAGACAGAATCCATATAGGTCTTGGAAAATTCCCTCACCTATCATAAGCGATTCCTCCACAAAGTGAAATTACGTTTCAACAAAATTTTCATGTCTTCACTGTCATCATTCCCGTAATTCGAAGAATGCAAGCCGAAACGTCAAAAAATCCTCACGATTCAGCATGTTGTGTGCGTATTCAAATAGACGGGATTGGGTACAGTATAGTATAGTAGTGTTACTTAATATTCAGAATATTCTAATAAAGGAGGTGGAGAGAATGGCATCGATCATCCGGAATCGACATCATATGGTGCACGACCCAAAACGTTCATTCTCTAACTTCGGATTCTGGTGGTTCATCAGCGTCTTTTCCGTCGGATTGCTCCTTGTCGCCTTCGAGTCCGTCCGCAACGGGTTCTCTGCCATTCATCCTGTCTTATCTAGCATGGTTTTCCTCGGTCTCACGTTCGTGCTCGGTGTCTGCGCCAAGCTGGCTCGTGACGTCTGGTGGCTCAACTACTTACTTGAGCGCACCCAAAACCGCTACTTATACATCGGTGGCGACACGCTCCAAAGTTGGCAGTATACGCTCGACTCGATTTGGTTGCTCACGCGCACCTCACAAAAAAAGCTCGGCCGATTGTATATCCAAATCGACCGAACTGTGCGTGCTGAGGAAGCGAAACGTTTATTCGCCGCCTATTTGATTGACCGAGGGGTCCTCGTCGTCTATTCTCGTCCGAACAAACCGAAAAAAATGGCTTGAATGAATCAGTCGAGGTATGCGGCAATCCATGTCCGTGCTGCCTCGACTTCTTCCATGCGAAGTTCATGTCCTCCCGAGTGATAGAAGAGCTCGACGTCCGCTCCCGCGTTTCGGAGTGTCGACGTCAGCTCTTCTGTTTCTGTTTTCGGGCAAATCGGGTCGCGTTCGCCAGCCGAGATGAACACGTTCGTTCCTGACAAGTCAGGTAGCGTCAATGAACGGTCCGGTACCATCGGGTGGAATAGGAGTGAAGCAGTGAACGCCGGATGACGGTAAAGTGCCGACCCGATCAAATTCGCCCCGTTCGAATAGCCGAGCGGGATCATCTTGTCTCGGTCGATACCATACGTTGTCGCAGCTTCATCTAAAAACTGAAGGAAGCGCTCTGTCTGTTTCTTTAAATCTTCAAGGTCGAGCACCCCTTCCGCGTGGCGACGGAAGAAACGGGACATCCCGTTTTCAATGACATCCCCTCGAAGCGTCAAGATGTTCGCCTCGGTCGACAGTTCTTTCGCGAGCGGAATCAAATCCTGCTCGGTCCCTCCAGTTCCGTGTAATAAAACGAGTGTCGTCTCTTTGGTACCTTGAATGAATTGATGAATCATATGCGTTCTCCTCTCGGGATCGTGATTGTTGGTAGTGTGCGGACGATTTTATCTCGGTCCGCTTCAAGCCATGGCGGTAAGCGCAACGTCTCACCAAGCGTGTCAACGGATTCGTCCACGGTGAATCCAGGTACGTCCGTCGCGAGTTCGTGCAGGATGCGACCGGCATCATGGAAATAGACGGAGCGGAAGTAGTTTCGTTCTTTCACTTCGGTCGGTCTTAACCCAAGGTCAAAGATGGCATCTTGCCAGGTCGGATAATGTTCTCCGTCAGAAATGCGCCACGCGATGTGATGAACTGTTCCCGTCCCAGGGACCCCGTTCGGTAAAATCGTTTTCTTCACATCGATGACGTTCCCGTAATCTGCTGACCCTTTCAAACGGATCCACTCTTCATCCTCTGCGACCCGTTCAAAGCCGAACAGTTCCGTCAACAAGCGCACGGTTTCGTCCGGTGCTTTCGACAACAAGGTCGCTCCGGCGAATCCGACAATTGCTTCATGTTCTGTGATACCGGGGATGACCCAGCGTGTCTGTTTAGAGCTCGGTCGGGCGACGAGTTCGACGACGAGTCCGTCCGGGTCTTCAAATAAAAGTGATGCCTCGCTGAACCGTTCAGTGGCGACGGTCGCGATGCCGTGCTGTTGTAGTCTTTCTTCCCAGAACGGTAAACTTCCTGCCGGTACGAGATAAGTCGTCACGCCAACCTGTCCGCTCCCGACCTGCCCTTTCCCTAAGCCCGGGATCGGGAAAAACGTGATCACCGTCCCTGGTGTTCCGACTTCGTCCCCAAAATAGAGATGATACGTGCCCGGGTCATCAAAATTGACGGTCTGTTTCACGAAGCGGAGACCGAGTACCTGTCCATAAAAATCTAGCGTACGTTGCGGGTCTTGTACCATCGACGAAATGTGATGGATTCCCGTAGACTGCGTTTTCATTGTCATCCTCCTTTTATTATCTTGATTTCAAGATAAATCATTTACCAGAAAAAGTGAAACTTTTTGCTCAAGGTGGCGTACGATAGAAGAAGAGACATTCTAAGGAGGGAATAGAATATGGCATTACATATCGAACGCGTCACCAAGGAGTTTGGTGACTTCAAAGCTGTCGACGACCTCACGTTCCGCGTCCCACAAGGGGAAATGTTTGGTTTGCTCGGTGCAAACGGTGCTGGCAAGACGACGACGTTCCGGATGATCCTCGACATCTTGAAGCCGACCGATGGGAGTATCACGTGGAACGGTAAAGCGGTCGACCATCGCATCGTCGGCTATTTGCCCGAGGAACGTGGCCTGTATCCCAAATCCCAAGTGCGTGAACAGCTCGTCTTTCTCGCAAGCCTAAAGGGCATGCGCGGGAGCGATGCCAAACGCGCGGTCAAGTCATGGCTCGAACGCCTTGAAATTCCTCAATATGAAACGATGCGCGTCGAGCAGCTATCAAAAGGGAATCAACAGAAGATTCAGCTCGTCGCAGCCCTGCTCCATAACCCGGAACTCGTCATCTTAGACGAACCGTTCAGCGGCCTCGACCCGGTTAACGTTGAAATCCTGAAGCGTGAAGTTCTCGCGTTGCGTGACGCCGGGACGACCATCGTCTTCTCGAGTCATCGAATGGAACATGTCGAAGAATTGTGCCAACACGTCGGCATCTTGAAAGGTGGCCGTGCCGTCGTAAGCGGTGACGTCCCGACAATCAAGTCGAGATACGAAGAACCTGCCCTCTTTATTGAAACGGACCAGATTCACATTCTCGAGTCGCTCCCAGTCGTGGAGACAATCGAGCCTTTCAAATCCGGTCATCTAGTACGCTTACATTCTTTCGAAGACAGTGACGCCGTCCTGTCGGCACTCGTCCGTCATCAGGCGAACGTGAAGACGTTCATGCGCCAACCGGTATCGCTCAATGACATCTTCATCAAGGAGGTCGGACAGCATGTTTCATAACTTTGGACCGCTCTATGCGTTCACACTCAAATCGAGAATTCGTTCAAAAGCATTCCTCATCTCGACGGCGCTAACCATCCTGTTCATCTTCGGGTTTACGAACATCGACCGCATCATGTCTACGTTTGAGGATTCCGAGCAAGCGAGCGCACTCGTCGTGTCTGAGAACAAAGAAATCGTCGACACGATGAAATCACTCGGCTATGAAGACGTCGCCTCTAGCGACATTACGGAAGAAGAGGCACGGACCGGCATCAACGACGGAGAGTATGGGGTCGTCGCTTTTGTTGACGGCTATGATGCCCGCGTTATCTCCGAACGCCCGGAGCAGGAGTTCACGACTCTCTTGCAAACATCTTTACAACAGTTGCGCAATGCGGAATTGATCGAATCGTCCGATGTCGACCCGGCCATCATCGCTGCCCTCAGCGAACCGATCCAACTCGACGAGTCCTATCTCGGACGCGGTGGAGAGAACTCGGATGAGCTCCTCTCGTCTTCGGCGCTCGTTTACGTCATGTTGATGCTCCTGTACATTTCGATCATCACGTACGGATCGATGATTTCAACAGAAGTGACGACGGAGAAGTCATCGCGTGTCATGGAGCTCATCATCTCCACGACTCATCCGGTGACCCATATGCTTGCGAAAGTGACCGCTATCGGGACACTCGCCCTCATCCAAATCGGAATCTTCCTTGGGTTTGGTTATGTAAGTGCGAGTGGTAGCGAACTGGCGACGACGGTCATCGAGAACGCCGGCAACGCACGGGCTGTCATCTATCTACTCGTCTTCTTCTTGCTCGGGTACTTGTTGTACGCCTCACTCTTCGCTGTCCTCGGTTCACTTGTCAGCCGTGTCGAAGAGTCACAACAAATGGTCATGCCGGTCATCATGCTCCTCGTCGCTGCGTTCTTAGTCGCGATGTTTGGATTGAACAACCCGGATGCGACCATCGTGACCATTCTCTCGTTCGTCCCGTTCTTCGCTCCGATGCTCATGTTCCTTCGCGTCATGCTCGTCGATGTGGCCGTATGGGAAGTGGCGCTTTCGATTGGGTTACTCATCGGAACGATTGGTATCACACTGTGGATTGGCTCGAAATTCTATCGTGGCGGCGTCTTGTTCTATGGAACGAACGCTATTAAACAATGGCGACAAATATTACAAAACCGTCAATAACGTTTACAGCAAATTCGTTTTCGTTTACTCTAAAGAATGTGCAAAATGAGGAGGAAAACGAACTATGCGATCACGATTACTCGCAGCCTTAATCTTTACGTTTATGACGACGCTCACGACGTTCATCTGTTATACCGTCTTCTTAGACGCGGATGCGTTATGGCAAATCCTGCTTGCCTATGCAGGCAGTGCGTTCATCGGAACGCTCGCGTTTTGGTATCCGGTCAGCAGACGCTCTCAAACGTCCCGCTTCGGTGGCGCATGGATCGGCATCATGATTACTGCAGCGACACTCATTGGCTTCACCGTCATCCGTTTCACATTCCGCGGGGACGCAGCAGCATTGCTCGACTGGCAAACGATGCTGGCGAGTCTTGCCTACACATTCGGTTATGTCGGATGGGTGCTCACAATCTTGAATATCGTGCTCGGCTTCTTACTCGCCGGCACACGTCCAAAAGTACGCTACGAAGCGCGTCCAACGCGCTGATTGAAGTGACCAGGGATTCTCCTGGTCACTTTTTTGTGTTCACTTTGGGGTGTTGCACTTAATTTTATAATTCATCGTGCACAAAAAAAACCGTAGAATGCTCTACGGTCATTGCAATTTATACGATTTATCCACGACACCATACTCCGCGTACTGGAATGAGTTGTCTGCGAATTGGTCTGGGACAAGCCGTTCCACATAGCGTGCGAACGGGACGATGTGACGCGTCGTGTCATGTGACCGTCCGAGATCAAGCACCGCATCGACTAGCGCTTCGAGTGCATGGTGTGACGTCGGTTCCTCGTCTTCTTTGAAAATGCGATGTAACTCCTCTTCGTGCATCAAGTCAAAAATGCGCATCCGTTCTTCGAGTTGCCGTTGCATTTCTTCGACGGACTTCCCGTGCATCGCTTCTTCATAGGCGAGCTTCATCTGTTCGAGTTCCGGTACTTTTCCTCGCATGAGTACTTTGAGCGACTCTCCCGTCCAAATATGGCGGGCCAAATAGTTCGGGTCGATTTGCAAAGCGTCTGCGAGCGCCTCTATGTAAGGCATGGTCGGATAGACCTCACTCAGTTCGGTACGTCGGATAAAGTACGGGGCGACGCCAATCTGTTCCGCAAGCGTCTCAATCGACAATCCGGCCCGTTCCCGTAATATTCGTATCCGATCCCCGTATCCCCGGTATGGCGCATTTTTTCCATCCATCTCAATTCCCCCTTCCCTCTCTTCATTATAATTCCCGCATTCGCAAAAAAATACTCGGAAGCCTAAGCTCCCGAGTCATGGGTCGTCTTCTTATTTCTTTGTCAACTCGACGACTTCTGAAGATCCAGCTGTCACCGTGTCGCCTTCTGCGACAAGTTTGTTCACGCCGAAGCTGTCGTGGTTCGTGATGATGATCGGAGTGATCGTCGATGGCGCGTTCGCTTTGATGAAATCGAGGTCGAACGTGACGAGTGGGTCGCCTGCTTTGACAGATTGACCTTCTGTAACGTGTGTCTCGAAGCCTTCACCTTTAAGGTTTACCGTATCCAAACCGATGTGAATCAAGTATTCCGCACCGTTGTCCGCGTTGATACCGATCGCGTGTTTTGTTGGGAATACTGTCGCGATTGTTCCGCTAACCGGTGAGACGACTTTTCCTTCAGTCGGCTCGATTGCGATCCCGTCACCCATCATTTTTTGTGAGAATACTTGGTCCGGTACGTTCGTGATGTCGACGACCTTTCCTGTAAGCGGTGAAACCGCGTTGAGTTGTTCTTCTTTACCACCAAAAAGTTTTTTAAAGAATCCCATAGCTTAATCCCTCCAACATGTTCTATTGAATCGAAGTCTTCACTTTTATACCCGAAAAGCTAATACTTCAATCCCTACCCTATTAACGGTATAGTTGTAATAAGGTAGTGCGAAATCGTTTTACACATCGTAAGAATACGAGTGTGCAATCGCTTTTGCAAGCCCTTTTTACACTTTGTAAAAATTTCACACGATGGAGGCGCTTACAATGACGACTTTCACAAAATTGTCATATGAACGGCCCGACTTGGACGCTTTAAATAGCAGATTGTCGGACTATTCTGCCGAATTACAGCAAGCCAGCACACTCGAGGAAGCGAACGAACTCATTCGCCAAATCAACAAAGAACGGAACGACTTTGAGACACAAAGTCAACTCGTCGCGATCCGACATTCGGTCGACACACGCGATGCGTTTTACGAAGAAGAACAGGCCTTCTATGACGACGCACTTCCGGTCTATGAGAAGGAGATTCAAGCGTACTATCGCGTCTTGACGAACCACGAGCTTCGCACTGAACTCGAAGCGGAATGGGGCAGCCAACTGTTCTCTCTCGCCGAGCGCGCACTTGAAACGTTCGAGGAGTCACTCATCCCGAAACTGCAGGAAGAAAACCGCCTCGCGACAGCTTATCAAAAGGTCATGTCCGCTGCGCAAATCGAATTTGACGGCAAGACACTCAACTTGTCACAGTTCGGTCCGTATCTCCAATCACCAGACCGTGATGTCCGAAAAGCCGCATCTGTCGCCCGCTATACATACCTTTCTGATAACGGCGATGAGCTCGACCGCATTTATGGGGAACTCGTACGCGTCCGTACGGAAATCGCTCACGCGCTCGGCTTCCCGTCGTTCGTCGAACTCGGTTATGCACGGATGCAGCGTGTCGGCTATGACGAGTCGATGGTCGACAACTTCCGGAAGCAAGTCCGTGACGTCATCGTCCCGCTCGCATCTGCTTTGAAAGAAAAGCAGGCGAAACGAATCGGCGTCGACCACCTCTATTACTACGATGAGTCGTTCGTCTTCCCAGACGGAAACGCGACACCACAAGGGGATGAGTCGTTCATCATCGAAGGCGGAAACAAAATGTATCGTGAGCTCTCAAACGAGACGGACGAGTTCTTCCAATACATGCAGGAACGCGGCGCCCTCGACTTGACGGCGAAACCAGGGAAATCCGGCGGTGGCTATTGCACTTACTTACCGTCTGAAGGACTTCCGTTCATCTTCTCGAACTTCAACGGGACGGCCGGCGACATCGACGTACTCACGCACGAAGTCGGTCATGCCTTCCAAGTGTATGAAAGCCGTCATTTGACGACACCGGAATACGCCTTCCCGACTTATGAGGCGTGTGAGATCCACTCGATGTCGATGGAATTCTTCTGTTGGCCATGGATGGAGCTCTTCTTCGGCGACCAAGTCGACAAGTATAAGTTCAATCACTTGGCAGGTAGCATGACGTTCCTTCCGTATGGCGTGCTCGTCGATGAGTTCCAACACGTCGTCTACCGCAACCCAGAGATGACAGCTGCCGAGCGTCGTCAGGCGTGGCGCGATTTGGAGAAGGTCTATCTCCCGCACCGTGATTATGAGACGAATGACTATCTCGAATCGGGCGCATGGTGGCACCAACAAGGTCACATCTTCCAGAGCCCGTTCTACTATATCGACTATACGCTCGCACAAGTATGTGCATTCCAGTTCTGGGTGCGCATGCATGAAGACCGCGAAGCGGCATGGAGCGATTACCTCACGCTCTGTCAGGCAGGCGGAAGCCGTTCGTTCCTCGAACTCGTCGAACTGGCAGGTCTCAAATCACCATTCGCAGACGGCGTGTTGAAAGAAACGATTGATCAAATCGAAGACTATCTCTTGAAACATCCGCTAGCGAACTGATAAGTAAGACCATCGGAAGCTTCCGGTGGTCTTTTCATTTGGGTTCACTTCGTACTGAAGTATGAAAGGCAAATCAATCTTTTTATTACCTAAAAAAGAGAGGAGAAATTGATTACAAACTCATTCATGAATTAGAGCACGACAATCGTCTTTCCATGAGCGAACTTGGACGACGTATCAATCTTTCCGCTCCTTCCGTTAGCGAGCGGGGTCGACGACTAGAATCATTTGGAGTCATCAAACAATACTCGCTTGTACTTGATCACGAAAAGCTAGGTCTTCCAATTCAATGTATCATCGAGGCAACAGTGAAGAATGGCCAATACGAAGCGTTCCTTCATTATTTAACTAAATCAGGCGAGAATTCTCCCTCCTCTAAGCGTCTCGGGGCGTAGCCCGGCGTAGGTGGGAGATGAATCGCCCGGTCCAACAGTTTTCTCTCCCTATGACAGATGTTACGAACAAAAGTTCGTGATTCCGTCAGATTCTCCCTCCCCCTCCTCGGGTATCGGATGAGGAGGACACATCACGATCTTCTGAAGGGAGGAGGGACGGACATGCTGAAAGGCTACACATACAGGCTCCACCCGACGCCGGCACAGGCCGAGTTCCTGGTCCGGACGATCGGCTGCGCCCGATTCATCTACAACAATGGATGGTTTCTGAGAAGATTGAAAACCCTCGCTTTCTTTGCCAATCCGAAGCGAAGGTCAAGAAGTCGCAGCGCGCGTTGTCACGAAAGAAGATCGGAAGCAAGAATCGTGAAAAAGCTAAGCAGATCTTAGCCAAGAAACACGAGAAAATCGCCAATCAACGCAAGGACTTCCTTCACAAGCTGGCGAGACGGATTGTTGACGAGAACCAAGTCATCGTCGTGGAGACATTGAAGTCAAAGGATATGATGAAGGATCACAAGGTAGCGAAGTCCATCGGGGATGTCAGCTGGTACGAGTTCGTCCGTCAACTCGAATACAAGTCAAACTTCTATGGACGGACACTCATCAAGGCGGACCCCTGGTACGCATCCACTCAAATCTGCTCCACTTGCGGAGTAAAGGGCGAGAAGAAAGCGATGGATGTCCTTGAATGGACGTGTGCCTGTGGCGCGCATCATGACCGTGACATTAACGCTAGCATCAACCTATTGATGTTGGCAAACTAAAACGAATTCCTTCAGGGTGGGAACCACCCGACGAGCTTGGTAAATAATCGTGGCTAATAAAAGTACGATCTTCCCAAGAAGCCCCCCCTTCAATTTGCGAAGCAAATAAGTGGCGAGTAGTTCACAACAACAACCGAATGTTTCATTTTGTTATCGCATATCTGGTGACGCCTGTTATTTCATCAAAATGCAATTCTCGTCTTTTTCTGCAGCTGAATCTTTTATCGATGAAGTGATTCCATATGCTCAAACAAAAACACAATTCATCTTTTCAGAAATCGATATTTAATCAACGTGAACATGCAAAAGGACTGGCAAAATTACCAGTCCTTTATCGTTTTAAATGACGTCTAGCGGTTGTTTCGTCGTCGGTGGTGGGAATGCCTCATCGAGCGCAGCAAAATCCTCCTCACTCATGTCGAGCAAGAGCGCTGCCGCATTCTCCTCGACATGCTCGGCCTGCCCGGCTTTCGGGATGGCGATGACGTGTCCGCTCCGGATCGTCCAAGCAAGTAAGATTTGCGCGACTGAGGCACTATACGACTCCGCAATCCGATTGATCGTTTCGTTATGGAAGACCTCTTCTTTCACGTCACTTCCTTCAGCGAGTGGAGCGTATGCCATGACAGGAATCCCTTGTTCTTTTAGATAAGGAAGGAGGTCATACTCAATCCCGCGACTGCCAAGATGATAGAGCACTTGATTGACCGCGCACTTGTCTCCATTCGGTAGCGACAGCAATTCCTTCATATCGTCCACGTCGAAGTTCGAGACTCCCCATGCCCGAATCTTTCCGTCCGCTTTGAGCTGTTCCATCCCTTGAATCGTCTCCTCGAGCGGGGCATCGCCTCGCCAATGGAGTAAGTAAAGATCCAGGTAGTCCGTCCCGAGTCGTTCGAGCGACGCATCACATGCGCTGACGAGTTTGTCGCCATACGCATTGTATGGATACACTTTCGAGATGAGAAAGACATCTTCGCGTCGGTCTTGGATCGCTTCCCCTACCAACTTCTCAGACTCCCCTTCCCCATACATTTCCGCCGTGTCGATGACATGGAGTCCGCAGTCGATTCCTGTCCGAAGCGCCTCAACCTCGGCATCATGCTTCGATTTGTCTTCCCCCATGCGCCATGTACCTTGTCCGAGTGCGCGCATCTCGCGCCCGTCTTTCAATTTGACGACGTTTTGCTTCAAAGCTGCAAGTAATAAAGAATGTGGTAGTCGTTGATTCATAACGTTTCCTCCTTTGTCCATGCTTCATGTAGTGGACCCGTCGTCCCGAAGACGGGGTCAAACTTCGGCTTTTCGACTTGTTCGATTCGCTTTACGTTGTCCGGTCGTTCTTCCGTCTTTCCGGTCAACGTGTCATAGTCACGACCGTCCGGATACGCCCCGACCACTTGAAAATTTTCACTCGCCTCGATGCGACGATGTCCCGTTCCCGCCGGTAAAACGAGCACGTCTCCCACACTGACGCGTACGAGATCTCCGTTCGTCCCTCCGAGTTGAAGGGTCGCTTCACCTTGTAATACGCCCAATACTTCATGCGTGTTGCTGTGATAGTGATGATAGTCGAACACCCCGTTCACCCAACTGTTCGTCCATTCATTATGGGCAAACGTCTCTCGCATCCCGCTCGGGTCATCAAAGACGCCACGATAGAGGAGCGCCGGATAATCCGGATGGTTGGGAATGGAGCCGTCATCTGTAAACAAAAAAGTTTTCACGTCCATCCTAATTCCCTCCTTGTCTCTGTCCCTGTACCCGACTTGTCACTACGAAAAACGGTCGTCCGTATTGGACGACCGTGATGGTTATGAAATGACCTCTTCACCGGACTGATCGATATGGCACTCGCCCCAGGCGCACATGGCGTCCAAGATTGGCTTGAGTGACCATCCGTACTCAGAGAGTGAGTAAATGACTTTCGGCGGAACTTGCTCGAACACCGTACGAACGACGACACCATCCGCTTCGAGCTCACGCAATTGTTGGGTGAGCATTTTTTGCGTGATGTTCGGCATGAGTTTACGCAGTTCACTCGTCCGTCGCTCCCCTTTAATCAAGTGACACATGATGACGACTTTCCACTTACCGCCGATGACGTCAAGTGTCGCTTCGACCGGAATATTATATGGCATTTCGTTTCCTCCATTTCTTACATAGGCACTTTTTGGTGCCTACCGCACTAAAAAGTACGTACTTCTCAAACTGTTTTCATGCACTTATGATAGCAACTGTAGCAAATCTATACAAGTTCATTTCGCTTGTAACATCCCCTTGAGACGGTAAGGTACTTTTTCGACCGTACTGAACAATAGAGGAAAGTGAAATGTCTTTGCTATCCGGAGACGAAGGGCCCTCGTCTTCCACACTATTTTTATCAACTAGGAGGAACTACTCATGAACCAACCTTATTCACAACCTGTTGAAGAACAGGCACCTAAAAATGGAGGATTGGCGTTACTCGCTCTCGCCATCAGTGCTTTCGGCATCGGAACGACCGAGTTCGTCCCGGTCGGTCTTCTCGCATCCATCGCAAGTGATTTAAACATCGGCATCACACTCGCGGGTCTCATTATCTCGGGATACGCAATCGGCGTCGCCGTCGGTGCACCGATTTTGACGGCACTCACAAACCGAATGAACCGTAAGACGTTACTCATGGCACTCATGGTCGTCTTTATCGGCGGAAACATGGTCTCGGCCATGTCGACCAGCTTCGAACTGTTGATTGTCGCCCGATTTATCACCGCATTCTCGCATGGTGTCTTCTTCTCAATCGGCGCAACGATTGCCGTACAACTTGTACCGCCACATAAAAAAGAGAGTGCGATTGCACTCATGTTCACAGGTTTAACTGTCGCGACTGTCACAGGGGTCCCACTCGGTACCTTTATCGGTCAAGCGTTCGGATGGCGTGCCACCTTCTTCGCAGTCGCAGCACTCGGTGTCGTTTCAATCATTGCTAGCTTCTTCTTGATCCCGAAAGATTTGAAACAATCACCACCAGCGAAGTTCTCTGATATGAAGAAATTGCTCACGAACGGTCGTCTCATGCTCGGGTTCTTGATCACAGCACTCGGTTACGGCGGAACGTTCGTTGCCTTCACGTACTTGACACCAATCATGCAAGACGTGACAAAAATTAGCCCGAGCTTGATCAGTGTCGTCTTACTCGTTTACGGAATCGCGGTCGCTATTGGGAACGCGGTCGGTGGAAAGCTCGCCAACGAAAATCCAGCGAAAGCATTGTTCTATATGTTTATCGTTCACGCAGCGGTCATGATCATCATGTCGTTCATGATTCCGTTCAAAGTGGCAGGTCTGGTCGCCATCGTCTTGATGGGACTCCTCGCCTTCATGAACGTGCCTGGACTTCAACTGTATATCGTACAATTGGCTGAAAAATATGTACCGGCCGCTGTCGATGTCGCGTCCGCACTCAACATCGCGGCCTTCAACATCGGGATTGCCCTCGGCGCAACAATCGGTGGACTCGTCGCCGATTCAATCGGACTTGTGCATACCCCTTGGGTCGGTGGCATCATGGTCATCATCGCCGTCATCTTGACAGCTATCTCACGTCGTTTGGAAGCCAACTAAGGAGGCGCTTATGTTCAACAATCATAAAAGCTACAACCGGATGTACCGGGAGGGCGAGCTCACGCTCGGCCTCCACATCCCTTTAGAAAACTTCAAAATGCGTACTCCGACACTCGAACGTCAAGTCGAGCTTTCTCAAAAGGCAGACGACTATGGCTTCACAGCGCTATGGTTACGTGATGTCTTACTTAAAGACCCAAACTTCTTAGACCCGGCTGTCGGTCAAATCTATGACATGTTGATCTACGGGACACATTTGCTCGGTCAAACGAAAAACATCGCGCTCGGTACGTCCGCGCTCGTCTTGCCACTCCGTCATCCCCTTCGTTCGGCGAAGGAAGTCGCGACGATTGAAGCGTTATTCCCGGAACGGTTGATTCTCGGGATCTCGTCAGGCGACCGTCGGGCCGACTTCAAAGGACTCGGAGTCGATCATCCGACACGCGGCGATCAGTTCAAAGAATCGCTTCGCGTCATGGAACAGGCGCTCTATAACAACTACCCAACCATTGACTCGCCTTATGGGGAAGTTGAACAGGCTACACTTGTGCCGCGTCCGAAGAAACGGATCCCGACGATGATCACTGGATTCGCACAACAAGACATGGACTGGCTTGGGGCAAATGGCGACGGATGGATGTACTACCCGCAGGCACCTTTTGCGCAACAACAAGTGCTCGACGCGTGGCGCGCAAGCGGTGAAGCACATGGTCGTGCTTTTCGTCCCTTCTCGATGCCGATGCATCTTGACTTGACGCATGACCCAGACGAGCCACCGACGCCGATTCGTCTCGGTTTCCGAATCGGTCGCAACCACTTGATCAAGTTGCTTGAATCGTATCGCGCCATCGGCGTGAATCATCTCTTCTTCGCCCTCTTCGACGGAGAACGTCCGGCTGAGGAAGTCATCGATGAATTAGGAGAATATGTATTACCCTATTTTCCGCCACTTGATTGAGGTTTGCCCTACTCCTATTTTTAAAAACGAAGCTGAAAGAAACGTAAAACAAGCCAGAACCGTAAGTCAGTTCTGGCTTGTTCATTATCGGACTTCATTCTCCAATTGTTTCAACTTTGTCGAGTAATACTCGATGATGTCACGGCGTCGGATGATGCCGATGAAATACTTCCCATCATCGACGACCGGCACGAAGTTTTGGTCCGTGATCGCATCGACGAGCTCTTCAATTTGTGCCGTAATCGAGACCGGCTTATAGCGAACGCGTTGCTTGATGTCTTTTAGACGTGTCCGGAGCACTTTTTCGTAATCTTCTTCCCCGCGAAGCTGTTCTGCGAGTGCCCAGAGTAAATCCCCCTCTGTCATCGTCCCGGCGTAAAATCCGTTCTCCGAAACGAGTGGGACAGACGTAAATCGATGATGCTTCATCTTTTCAAGTGCTTGTCGTACCGTTGATTCGGGGTCCAAATATTTGACGTCTTCTTTCGGATATAAAAAGAAAGCGATATTCATTTAAATCTCTCCTCAATCTGTTAATCCACCCCGCTATTGTACCATGAATGGTAGGACAGGTTGAACTAAATCCATGTTCTAATCTGGTTTTATCCCCCTTTCTCCAAAACAACACAAAAAAACATCGTGACTCTAGTCACAGCGATGTTTCAGTGATTCAAAAAATGGAAGGGAACTCCAATTGAATTATACCCGTTTTCGTTGGTTCTTACCCTTATCGACATACAAAAAGCCCCCGATTCGGAGGCCATCGATTATTGAACAAACCGCAACAACGTATCGTTAAATTTCTCTCGTTCATCCAACACCGTACCGTGTCCACTCTCTTCAAAGCGCTCGATTCGCGCGTTCGAGATGCCTTGCTCCATCTGCTCGGCGAATGCGAAAGGACAGATCTTATCATGTACTCCATGGATGATCAACGTCTCGACATCAATTTTTGGCAGGGCATCTCGTAAATCTTCGTCACGTAACGCCTGTGCCGAGGCAATCGTCCCATGGCTCGACGCGACGAGCGCGAGATGGTGGAACCAGTTTTGCATCGGTTTCGAATGTTCTTTCTCGAAGAAGATTTCTCCGAACCCTTCGAGCATCTTCGGTCGGTCGGCCCGTGTATCGTCAATCAACGCGTCGACATCGTCCGTTGTCATTCCATATGGATAATCTGCACGCTGTGTGAAGATTGGTGCCGCGGCTCCGGCCAAGACCAATTTGTTGAGTCCATCCTCTTTATAGTCGGCTGCGTAGCGAACTGCAATCGCCCCACCCATTGAAAAACCGACGAGCGTGAAGTTTTTTAAGCCAAGTCCATAGACGACCATATGCACATCAGACGCCATTGTCTCATAGTCATAACCTGTCGCCGGGGCATCAGATTTCCCGTATCCTCTGAAATCAATGCCGATGTAGCGATATCCCGCTTCGACGAGCGCATTCTTCTGATACTCGAACATATTGTTGTTTGCTGGCCAACCGTGTAAGAAGACAATCGGTTCCCCAGATCCGACATCCTCTACGTATAGATTTGTACCGTCATGTGCTGTAATATATCCCATCATCCAACCTCCACAGTCATTATTTAGCGAAAACACTCCCAACCTCATTGTTCCCTATTCCGACTTCGAGTAACCCTCTTACGTGTCGCGCCAAAGCGCTTCACCTCTTAAATAACCTTCAACGGCTTTCGCTCCTTCTCGTAAAACAGCTTCTCGCCAATCTGCGTTTTCCGGATAGAACATCGCCATGAATTCGTTTTGAATCCCGTTTCGTGCCTCAGGGTCCTTTGTCCCTTCAAAGTACAGCCGGTTCTCTAAAATAATCGTTAAAAATTCACGGATGGACGCTTTTGTCGACGTCCCAAACGTACCGAATTCGAATAAAGCAGAAACGAGCCCCTTGTCCGGATATTCCGTATCGCGCACGTAGTAAAAATGATTCGTCGAATCTCCGAGTACCTCGTCCGGGTCATACACGTTGACGTTGTCGAGACCGTACGCTCGTTTTAACTCATCTTCCGTGCGACCGTCCCGCTTGCTGATGACCATCGTCACCTCGTTTGTCGGTCCGAGTGCGGTATGCCAATCGAGATGGACGACTTTTCCATAGCGCTCAAGTAAATCATGTTGAATTCCCTTCAAAAAGATGGCGGACGGTTCGTCTTCTTCTCCCCCGTAATACACCCCTTTCGGGAATTGATATTGCCCCATCCCTTTTGCACCACTCATCGCTTTGAAGCCATCAAGCTTAATTCCAGAGCCGAGAAATGAATAGATCTGTTCACGTGCCTCATGATAGTCGTCAATTACTCCGTCCGGTACGAAGAGATGGCGCATCAGCTCATATTCACGGTTCACGTTATACGGGACCGCTTCACGATCAATGACGTAATTTCGGTTCAAATCGACATTGTGTTCATTGACACGTCGAAAGTGTTTCATCCCCCATGGATTGACAGCATGGATGAGACAAATTCCCGTCGTCTCATGACGGACATGCGCGAGTTGTGTTTGAACAAATTGATGGGTCACTGCGGCGCCCGCATACCCTTCAATTCCATGTTCCCCGATTGTCATGAGAATCATCGCTTTTCGTTCTCGTTTCGGCTCCCCTAAAATGACGTCGATACTCTCATCCCCAATCGAGTGTGTCAACAACTCCGCTTTCGGATAAAATCGCTTCACTTCAGACAGTAAATTCAAGAACTTCTCTCGCGACTCTTCGTAAGATGATGAAAAATACTGGCTCATCGCACTCACCTCCAATCTCTCTTCTCTCTATCCTTTCCCATCCTGAGGCAATCTAAAAACGCCTCCTTTGAGAGGAAACATTTCAATCAAGGGGTGCGGATTCGTTTCGAATGTTGACGTCGGAATGCCATCATATAAAAGATCGGCCCAATTAAAACGGCACCGAATAACCAATAGAGCCCCGCATTCGCATACAGTCCTTCGAAAGAACGGAACACCCAAGCGAGAATGGTGAAGGCTACCATCAACTCGATGGTCCACAATAGCCCACGACGAACCGCTAGGAAGACCGTGTTCGTTTTTTGGAAGAAGGCTGCGACGAACGCAATCAAGAATGCAGGAAAACTCGAGAGCCACAACATTCGATTCAGCGAACTTTCAGCAAAGTACGAGTTGCCGAGAGACACGGTGATCAGAAAATGCATCAAGAGGACAAGCACGACGACAATCCAACCGACCAATACATCCCGTTCCATTTTTTTCATCACAACCAGCTTCCTCTCTGAAGAGTTGAATACTATATATTTACCCGTTTTTCATTTCTTCTCGTCCGCTTCAAGAAAAAAACGCACTCTGTTCTCAGAATGCGTTCCGTGTATTATCCGACCAACTCCCGCGCCCATGCTTTCGCGCGTTCTAGTTCGCCTTCCTTCAATACCTCCGTCGTCCCATCGACGAGGAACGACTCTTTCTGGACATCCGTCGCCCCTTTTTCAATCATTTCCCCTTCGACTCGATTGACGGCATGACCGAACCAGTCGATGATTTTACCAAGAATCGGATTCTGTTTCTCTTTGACGAAACTTGTGTCAAAGGCAGCCGTCCGTTTTCCTCGTAACGCATTGTCCGAGATGCCATCCAAAAACACTTTGATGTCTTCCGTTTCGTATCCCCCATGTGTCGGTGAACCGATGACGACCAGGTCGACATGCGCTAAGTCGCCTAATCCAATATTCAACACATGTTCCATGCGTGCCTCATGGTCTTTCGACAGTTCCTCTTGCATCGCATGGGCAATTTTTTCTGTATGACCATACAGCGAGTCAAAAATAATCAAGATGTTCATCATGAATCCCCCTTTGCCGAACCTTTCTTTAATCCCGTTCCCATTTCCACGTTCGTTCATGCTTCTTTTTGGTACAGCGAACTTCGCTTGAAGAACGTCCAACTCACCACAACAATGCCGAGTGCGAGCAAGATATAGCCGAAGAACGTGACAAAGTCGCGCGTATGATAGGGTGCTTCGAATCGATACTCCGCTCGCTTCCACTCCGAACCGTCCTCGACCGCAATGACGTCTTCCACAGACTCCCCGTCGACTTCACGGTACACCGTCCCAATCGGATATCCGTTCGAAGCATTCCCGTAGTAACGTCCCGTCTCATCATTGACCACTGTCTCCACTTCACCGATCACGTCACCGAGTGCATCCTCTTCGATTGTTGTGTCGAGCACTTCATATGCGTTTCGGTCGAACACGACAAACGTATAGGCCCAGGAAAGGGCAGATGCGGGCAGCGCAGTCGAGAGTGAAAGGAGCATCAAGAAAATCAGTCGCCTCATTTGAGACTCCAGACGAATGTCGCCGAATCACTGACGTCAATGTCATCTGGTTCGAGTTCGGGCATCCGTGATTCCGAATAGACGACGTCCTGACTATAGAGGACGTTTGTAGGCGAGAACAGGTGAATCTCTCCCCATGTGTAGTCAATTTGAAGCAAGTCTCCGAGTTCGGCGCCTGCTCCTTTCGCAAGAAGCTCTGCTCGTTTTTTCGCATTCTCCGCGGCACTCACCAATAGCTGATCCTCGATCGCATTCGGGTCTTTCATCGTAAAGCGAATGGAGAGTTTCGGATTTGCCCGAGATTGACTGATTTGTTCGATGACGTCCGATAGTTTAGACGTATCGAGCGCAAATTCGAGCTTCGTCTTCTGTTTACAGACATATCCGACAAACCGCGACCGATAATTCTCATCTCGATCACGATAGCTCTCGTATTCCGTATCAATCGAAAAGTCACTCGTTTTGAGGTCCGTCTTGTCAAACCCTGCACGCGTGATGGCTTTTTGAAGATGGGACACCGCACTTGCCGCCTCAGTCATCGTATCTTCGTACCGTGGCGCTTTCGAGACGAGATCCATGTGAATCACAATCAAATCCGGTCGAGCTGAGACGTTCCCCGTCCCTTTTACGGTAATCTTTCGTTCCATATCCATTTCCCCCTTATCGATTTGAGTTCTCCATTATTCTGAAAATCGCGTCATCATCCAGTCCTCTACTTCATCGAGTGAGTCCACACTTTGTAAGGACGGGTAAGCATCCCGCTCGAACAAGAGTCCGTTCGGAGTATCTAAAAATAGATAACGCTCCCCATCCGGAAAACCGTAATCGGCAATATCTTTCAATCGGAGCGTGGCATCATTTTGTTCCCAGACAAACTCGTCATCATATGGAATCGGCATGAAAATTCCTTCCATGCCCTGTTTCACGTGCGAGATAACACTCATATGTTCTGCCTGTCCAGTTTCCCCAATTGCATCGGCACGAACAATCAAATCTCGCCCGATTTGCACGTCCCCTCGATACACATTAGATACGTGTATCGTGATAAGTGACTGATATTCGGTCTCTCCATTGAAATCAATCTCGATATGTCGAATGTTCGTGACCGTTCCTCGGACCACGACAGGATTCCATTTCGAAAAGAGTTCATCTTCGGTCATGTCCATCATATTTTCCTCGGAAATATCTGATGTCACTTTTGATTGGTCGACAATGTGAACGGAATTCGCAGTGGAATCCGTAGATAATGGGATGCGTTCGTTCCAGACATTCGATGTGAAGAGCATGAATCCTGCAGCGATCGCAACGAGAAGTCCCCCTCCCCATTTCAGTCGTTGATAAGGTTTTCGCTCTATCATCATCGATTCCTCTATATACCGGTCATCGACTTCACCGAGTAGTCGAAGGATCTGCTCACTTTTCATACACGAACGCCTTCTGCTTCAAGCGCTCGCTGTAACGCATCCCGTGTGCGCTTCAAGGTCATTTTGACATGGCTCTCACCGAGCTGATGTGTCGTTGCAATTTCTTGAATCGAGTGTAAATAGAAATAACGTTGCATGAACATCACCCTTGTCAGTCGAGGTAGGTCTGCTAGAAATTCATTCAACACGTCGACGAGGTCTTCGTCTTTCATCGATTCCGTAAGGACATGTTCTAGTTCTTCATAGACGAGCGGTACTTCCCCACCACCACGTTTTTTTGCATGATTCTTCTTATAACGCTGTAGTGCGAGATTTCGCACGATCTTCGTCAAATACGCTCCGAGTCGAAGCGGACGTGTCGGCGGGATCGACTCCCACGCTTTCATATATAAATCGTTCAAACACTCCTCTGTGTCTTCGCGATTCTGTAGAATATTATAAGAAACACGATGACAATAGCTTCCGTATTTCTTCTTCGTAGCGACAATCGCATACTCCGATCGTTCCCAGTACCAATCGATGATGACCTGGTCATCCATCCAGTTACCCCCTTCGTAATAACCCCTCTATAACTATAGACCCCAATCTCATATCATTCGTCACAATCTATCAAAAAAACCTCGTCGTCGAGACGAGGAATGTTACCCTGATCCATCATTTCTTCCAAATCGATACGACAAGCCCGCCAATGTAGCCAATCATCGCCCCGCTCGCAATCCCATATGTCAATTGAATATGAAAGAAGAACGAGAGGATTACACCGAGTGTCGTCCCCGCAATCAATCCAAAACAAATGATACAGTCCTTCCATTCTCGTGAATCCATCTTGCTCCTCCTAATCCATGCGCTCAATCTGACGACTTCATCTCTCCAATCGCTTTGAGAGCTTTTAGTGTCCTAACTTTCCGAGTATGATGTTGGACCGCATAAGCCAACATCGCGACGACAACTATGTCCAATAGGATGGTCCACTGCGCAAACTGCGCATATGGATTGGAAAGATTCGCGACCACCACAACAAAATTGGCGAGCCCTACTGCGCCATACAGTTGGATCATACGTTTCTCACGTTGAATCATCGAATCAAAATTCGAATACAATTGAAACTGTCCGTCACTCGTTCGTTTTCGTAAAAAAATCCACCGATACGACGTATCGACCACTTCGACTCCCACTTCATCTAAGAATGCCATATACGCCTTCGACTCGGGGTGAGAAGGTAAGTGGGACAACAATTCGATTCGGTAGGTGAACGTCCCAGGTTCAACTTGTTTGAACACATATCGCATCAAACGAAAGGATTCGAGCGCCCATCCGCTTTGAGCCATCTCGTTGAGCCACTTCTCTTCCTTCTCATAATCAACAAAGATGCGATAAATCGTTTTCGTCTTCATGTGTCCAACTCCTTCGTCAATTTATGACCGTGTCGCACCAGTTCTTCTAGCCGATTTAACTCCGACCGAAGTGCCTTTCGACCCGCTTCCGTGATCTCATACTCTTTCTTCCGCCCCGTACCTTCGAGCGCCTGAATCCATCCACGCTCTACTAGACTACTCAGGGCGCCGTATAACGTACCTGGGGCGAGTTGAACCCGCCCATTGCTTAATTCTTGAACGAATTGCATCATCCCATACCCATGCCTCGGGACTTGCAGAGATAATAATATATAATAAACCGCCTCGGTTAATGCGCCTGTACTTGACTGTTGTGTCACGTATCCCGCTCCTTTGTATCGTTCTTCGTTATATCGTCATCCGATATATCAAAAATATCCTATTTTTGGTTAATTAACAAGAGCTGTGACATAATATTTTTATTTTGGTCGTTCTTCGTATAGTTTTGGTAATCGTGTTTTGTTTGTCATGACATCATAAAAAAGGGACTCAATATGTACTGAGCCCCTTGTTTTGTACTTCATGGTTTGTCATGAATTTTTCAATAATCTACTTAATCATTTTCTTGTTTCAATCGGTCGATAATGTTATCTTTCTTTATTTTTGAAACGGAATATAGCATCGAGGCACCCACAATCATGAAAATCATGATGACGACAAACAAAATGCTATTCCACGGCAAGGTAAACGGAGCATCAAACGTATTGATTTGCGCTCGATAGATGAGGTACATGATGAGAAGACTGATGGGGATCCCATACGCAAGGGCTTTTACCCCATAAAAAATGCTTTCATAGTACACCATCTTATTGAATCCTTTCGGTGTCATCCCAACTGAACGAAGCATTGCAAACTCACGACGACGAAGTGAGACGCTCGTTGAAATCGTATTAAAAATGTTCGCAATCGAAATTAGCGAAATTAGCACGATAAACCCATACACAAATATTGATAAAAGTAACAACATCTGTTCTTGTTGTTCCCGTTGTTCCGATACGTTAAAGACATACAAATCCAAATTCTGTTCCGCTTCAATCACTTGTTGTGTGTCCTCGGGGTCATCTGTATTCAACGCGATTGACGGACTCGATTGTTTCATCAAATCCCCGATTGCGTCTTCTTCAAACGTCCCTTCTCGTACTATCACATCGAGCCATCCAAGAGAACCTGTCATCACACCGGTCGGGGCGATATCTGTCATAGCACCAATTTGAATCGTTCTAAGCGGTGCCGCGTCGCCCGTTGCATTCTCGTCCCTCAATTCAAACGTATCACCGATTTCTGCTTCGACCGTCTCTGAATTGATGAATTTTTTCTGATCCATGTCTTGATACGAAATCTCATCAATCAAGACGGCTCCTGGTAGGTCCCCGTCTTCAAAACGACTGACAGGCGCTCCGATTTGTTTCAAGTACGCATTGAAACTTTCATCATCTAATTGATAGAGGGATACGTAGTACATAAATTTTCCGTCAACGATCGTTGATGCCAAATTCTCGTTCTTGGTAATCGCACTCGGTAATTGAGATTTGCTGACCATCGTTTGGACCGTTGCATTTTCAAAATATGTTCCGTTCGTCACATGATCTAACGATTCATAACGTCGTAAATCATTTTGATCAAGCGTTGAACCATTCACAAGAATATCGAAATCATAGTCTGCTTGAGACATGTCAAGGGACTGTTCGAGACGATCAGTGAAGTAACTGACCACTAAAAACAGGACGATACTGATGACGAGCGAGAAGACGGTAACCAGATACCGTTTACGGTTGCGCTTCGTATTCTTCAACCCAATCTCTGCTTCTAAACCGAAAAGACGACGTACTAGTTTTGACGTCTTCACTTGTTTTGACGTCAATCGTACATCTTGCGTTTGACGAATGGCGTCAATCGCAGAAATCTTTGAGGCTCGACGCGCCGGAAGATAGCAGGAAATGAAAATGGTTACGCTCGAAATAAAGAGAGTTAATAGTAAAGTAATCGGTGTGACGACAACTTCAAACTTCTCCGTCACGTTTAACGCTTTTTCGGCAAATGCATTGATGAATAGGAATGTGAACGCAATACCCGTAATCCCCGCCAGGATACCGAGTGGAATGCTAATCCCCCCAATGACCATCCCTTCAAAATAGACCGAGTTCCGCTTTTGTCGCTTCGTAGCCCCGACACTTGCCAACATTCCGAGGTAACGAGAACGCTCCGACACACTGATGGCGAATGCGTTATAGATTAGAGAAATCGAACCGATCACAATGACCGCCATGATGATTCCACCAAATCCATATAGCGTTTTACGCAAGCCATCGTCATTTGTCACTCCATAATAACGAAGCAACGAGGAATTATAGGCGACACGTTCTATGTTCTGTTCGGTCATCAACTGTTTCGCTTCCGAATAAATCGAGTTGTCTACATCGTTCAAGGCGACGAACGTATCGACTTTTGCTCCATTCAATTCTTGATCATCGATGAATCCGACGACTGTATACCCTGGCGACCAAGTCGGTTCCCAGTCAGGTCGAGCCATCGTTCCAACAACCGTCAATGTCACCGTATCCTCAATGTTTAATTGTTCGAGAATCGTCTCATCTTCTCGGATCAAACCATCATTTTGTGTCAACACGTAACCTGATGACGGATCAATCCGCTCTCCAATCTCCAGTGTCAATTCATCACCGATGTTATAGGTGACGAGGGCATTTTGGCGAATCCCTTCTGAAATGACGACTTCGCCTTCTTTTTCCGGTAGACGCCCCTCAGTCAAGTCAATTGGAAAACTCTTCAATCCGGATGTGTTATAGTTTCGAACATATAAGTATGGTTTGTAAGCATTTTGTGACTCTTCTAGTTGAGCATAACCATCATTTGAAAGGATGACAGCCTTCGTGTTCGCATCATCCCGAATAGCTTCGACTTGCTTTTCGTTTGTATCTAGATACTGAACATGCCATTCTCCGTTATCTGCGATGTCTTGACGAATCATCAAATCCAAAAAAGAAGATCCGAGCGTTGTGACAGCTGTAATCATCGATACAGAGATGATGACTCCGATGATTGTAACAAGCGAGCGTCGTTTGTTCTCGCGCAAATGCCGAAGTGTCATTTTATTGATGATGTTCATGCGCGGACGACCTCATTCTTCGCAATCTTGCCATCTTCAATCGAAATGATACGATCCGCCTGTAAGGCAATCCGCTCGTCATGGGTAATGATGATGAGCGTTTGATTGAATTTCTTATTGAACAGTTTTAACAGGCTCATGATTTCTTCACTATTTTGACTATCCAAATTTCCTGTCGGCTCGTCGGCTAAGATAATAGCTGGATTACTAATCAGTGCCCGCCCGATGGAAACGCGCTGCTGTTGCCCTCCCGATAATTGATTTGGTAAATGGGTCAATCGGTTTGACAAGCCCAAGATACCGATGATGCGTTCCAAGTGCGCGATATCCACTTTTTGTTCATCTAATAGCATCGGTAACGTGATGTTCTCTTCGACCGTTAAAATCGGAATCAAGTTATAAAACTGATAAATCAAACCGATTTGTCGACGACGGAAAATGGCAAGCTGCGTCTCGTCCAATGCATAAATGTCTGTTTGATCAATCAACACCTGTCCACTCGTCGGCACATCGACACCACCAAGTAAATGCAACAATGTCGATTTCCCCGAACCCGAAGGCCCGACGATACAGACAAATTCACCTTTCTTCACCGTGAACGAGACGTCATCGAGCGCTCTGACCTCCATCTCGTCCTTGCCGTATACTTTCGATAAGTTTTGCACTTCTAATATGTTCATGTTTGCACCCTCCAGTACTTGATCTACTTCGAGTGTACCGAGTGAGTGTGACTCGTCTGTGACTCGAAAGTGACGATTTCGTCACTTAGCGGTCAGACAACTGCTTTATAGAAGCGAATATGAAAATCCGTTCCGACCCCAGGTTCGCTTCGAACAGTCAACTCACCTTCCTGGCTCATAATGATACTGTGTGCCATGGCAAGCCCAATCCCGACACTTTCTTCGCTCGCATTCACACCTTTATAAAACCGTTGGAAAATGTACGGGAGGTCTTGTTTTGCGACGCCAATCCCCGTGTCACGAATCACAATTTCTGTATACAGCGTATTTTCACTGAACTCGATGAATACATCGCCCTGTTCCGGCGTATGCTCCACGCAATTTTTTAAGATGTTGATGAGTGCCTCTGTCGTCCACTTCAAATCACCCTCGAATGTAACATCTTTTTCGCCTTGAACGTGAAGTCGTTGCATTTTAATATCAATCGGTACGAGCATCGGTTCCGCTACGGCTTCAATGAGCGCAGGGACGGATACCAATTCGCGCTTGAAATGTATTGTCCCGGCATCAATTTTTGATAGTTTGAGAAGAGAAGACAAGAGCCACTCCATTCGTTCAAGTTGTACTTGTATGTTATGGGTGAATTCTTGACGCTTTTCCTCGGATAGACGAGGGTCACTGAGGAGATCCGCCATGACGGTCATCGAGGTGAGCGGTGTCTTCAATTGATGGGAGATATCGGAGATCGCATCCGTTAACTTCTGTTTATCTTCTTCAAGATGCGCTCCTTGTTCAGATAGCATTTTCGTCACTTTGTAGAGTTGGCTCTTTAACAAACTGAGCTCCCCTTCGCGATTATCACGGACATCCAATGTATAGTTGCCATTACTGATTTCTTGAAGATATCCCGAGAGCTGCTCGATTTCTCGATAACGCCATGCCGTGAAACGATACGTAACGCCGAAAAGTATGATTGCTAATAGGACGACCAGAACGGCCGCCTCTATGGACATGAATAAGAAGGCAATACCTACAGCTATTCCAATGAAAAATAGACAAGTGAACAAGTATATTCTTATTTCTTGGTTTCGCAACATATTAACGCCCCACCTTGTATCCGATTCCACGCACCGTCGTAATAAGCATCGGTTGTTGTGGATCATCCTCTAGTTTCTCGCGGAGTCGCTTAATATAAACGGTCAACGTATTATCGTTCACGAATTCCCCACCCACATCCCAAATCTGATCAAGTAGCTGGGTCCGTGACAACACTTGCCCTTTATGCCTCCCAAAGATGAGCAACAAACGATACTCGAGCGCTGTCAACAAAATTTCGTCCCCATTCTTTTTTACTTTTGCATCTTGCGTATTGATTTCAACTGGACCAATCGTCAACAGAGGCGAGCGTACGTTTTTATTGTATCGACGAAGTACCGAGTGAATTCGTGAAACGAGTTCTCGGACACGGAACGGTTTCGTGATGTAGTCGTCCGCTCCCATATCGAGTCCCATCACCACATTCACTTCATCATCGAATGCCGTCAGAAAGATGACAGGGATGTCTTGTTGTTGCTTCACGAGCCGACATAAGTCATATCCACTCCCATCTGGCAGTGACAAATCAAAGAGGCATAAATCAATTGTATGTAACTGTTGTTCAATCATAAGCGTCGCGTCAGCCACGTTTTGGCATAACGTTGTTCTAAATTGTTCTTGTTCGAGTGAATATTGGAGACCGGAGGCGATCGTCCGGTCGTCTTCTACGATTAGAATATGCATGGTATTCCCTCCTGACTCTTCTCCCCATAATATAGCAGTCTTTATTCAAGTGAGGCGAGAAATCAAAAATCCCTAACGAGAAATCTCGTCAGGGAGGATAATACGTTATTTGCATGCGGATTAGGATGTTGTCACTCGAAGGCACTCCGGTCGTACGAATCCGACTTCACCTAAGAATCGTAATGCATCAATCGTCAATTCGTCGAGCTTGATGGATTGAACTTTCGGCTCGGTCTGTTCATCGACCCACACTTTCCAAATCTCGACTTCCTCCGCCGTCTTCAAATGGTCGGTTATATACGCGACGAGCTGTTCGGCTCTCGCATCGGAATAACGCCAACGCAACTCTACTACGTGCGGTTTTGAAGAATACGCCTCGACGTTCTCCACGGCATAATAGAGACTATGTTTAATCTCAATCTCGTCAAGTTGCTCTTCCGACTCGACGTTCATCAAAATCTTTTCATCACGGTCGAGGTCCTCGACGTCTGTCAGAATATCAGGCAACACGATGCCTTTTTGGATGGCCTCGTTGATAGATAAGAACTCGACATATGGATTTTCGACTTCTTTTAGTGGGTGATCGCTCACAATAAATTGGAATTCACTCATGTAAAAGTCCCCTCTTGTTTTATTGACACTCCCACGGCTAAAGCCGCAAGCTCACCCTTCGGGATGAGTGGGATTCTGAAGTGCTTGTGCGAGCGCAGTCCATTTCTGTTT